>NZ_JBHXJG010000197.1:0-14256 GCF_042723425.1 Streptomyces sp. NPDC058375
GGGCCGGGGCGCACGGAGTGGGGTGGACGGGTTTCAGCAGGGGGCCGGGGTGTGTTGCGGCTGGAGGAAGAGCTGGACGAGCGGGGGGAAGCGGTAGCACAGTCCGTTCGCGCCGTCGGTGCTCCAGGCGTCCAGCAGCTGGGCGTCCACCAGCCGTTCGAGGAGCTCCTCCGCCTCGTCGGCCGCCGTGCCGAGCAACGCGCCGGCGTCCCCCGCGGTCAGCCGGGTCAGACCGGCCGCCGCCAGGATGCCCGCGGCCGTCCGGTCGGCCGGGTCCAGCTGGTCCGCCACGTTCCGCAGCCCGGACCGCAGGTCGAGGCTGCCGAGACGCAGTTCCGCCAGCCTCCGGCCGGGCCGGGCCAGCCGGTCGGCGAGCATCCCGGCCGTCCAGTGCGGGTGTGCGGCCAGCCGGGCCGCGGCGATGCGCAGTGCGAGGGGCAGCCGGTCGCAGGATTCCGCGATGCGGGCGGCGGCCTCGGGCGACGCGGTGAGCCGTTCCGACCCTGCGACGGCGGCGAGGAGCTGTCCCGCCTCGACGGGTTCCAGGGCGCCCAGGCGCACCATGTGCAGGCCTTCGAGGGAAGCGAGGTGGGACCGGACTCCGGTGATGAGGGTGCGGCTCGGTCCTTCGCCCGGCAGCAGGGGGCGTACCTGCGCGTCGTCGAAGACGTTGTCGAGGACGACGAGCAGGCGGCGGGTGGACAGCAGGGTGCGGTAGAGCTGGATCCGTTCGTCGAGGGCCCCAGGTGTGCGCTCGGGTGCGACGCCGAGGGCGGACAGGAACCAGCCGAGGACTTCCCCGGGAGCCCGGGGGCCGCCGTCCGCGGTGCGCAGGTCCGCGTAGAGCCGTCCCTGCGGGAAGTCCTCGCGGCACTGTTCGGCCGCCCGCAGGGCCAGGGCGGACTTTCCGGTGCCCGCGGCGCCGGTGATCACCGCGCCTCGGCGGCCGCGCAGTGCGGTGAGGAGTTCCCGGGTCTCGGCGGCCCTTCCGACGAAGTCGGCGGGGGCGGCGGGCAGCGTAGCGGGGACCGGGGAAGCCGGGGCCGGGGAAGCCGGGAAGGCTTCCGGCTCTGCCGCTCGTGCTGCGACGGCCGGGGGGTGTGACACCGTGGCCGTGTCGCGTTCGGGGGCCTCGGGCGGGGCGAGTGCTCCCGTCAGGATCTCCTGGCGCAGGGTGCGCAGGACGGGCCCCGGGTCGATGCCGAGTTCGTCGGCAAGGGCCTCGTTCCCCCGGTCGTAGACCGCGAGGGCGTCGGCCTGGCGGCCGCTGCGGAACAGGGCCGTCATCAGCTGGCCCCGGAGCCGTTCGCGGATCGGCTGGAGCGCCACCTGGTGGGTGAGCGCGGGGATCAGCTCGGTGTGCCGGCCGAGGGCGAGCGCCGCCTCCGCGTGGTCCTCCAGGGCGGCGAGCCGGGCTTCCTCCAGCTGCGAGGCCTCCGACTCCCTCAGGTGGTCCGTGACGCCGGTCAGGGCCGGCCCGTGCCACAGCCCGAGAGCCTGGTCGAGACGGCGCTCGGCGTCCTGGTAGCGGCGGGCCAGCAGATCGGCGCGGCCCGTCGCGGCGAGCGTGCGGAAGGCGGTCCGGTCGAAGGACGCGTCACCGATGTCCATCCGGTAGCCGGTGCCGTGGCGTTCCAGGCGGAGGCGGGGGCCCAGGCGGGTGCGCAGCCGGGAGACATAGGTGTAGAGCTGCCGGGTGCTGGTCGCGGGTGGCCGCCAGCCCCACAGGAGGACCGTGAGCCGTTCGTCGGACAGGACCGTGCCCTCGGCGAGGAGCAGGGCCGCGAGGGCGGTGCGCTGCTTGCTGCCGTCGAGTGGGACCGGGCGGCCGTCGAGTTCGGCTGCCACGGCTCCGAGGATCCTGAGGTCCATAAGAGGCCTCCCCCGCTGTCCGCGGGCCCGTTTCGAATCGCGGGCCGACTGCCGGGGAACCTACTGAGCTGGCGTTTTTCGTCGGCATCGCATCGATTTCGTCCTGCCGAAAGCGTTCCGAAAGAGCAGTAAAAAGCCTCCTCCGTAACGTTCTGGACATCGGCGGGGCAGCAGCCCGCGGCCGACCCGAAAGTGTGCGCCCGGTCCGGCAACGGACCTCGTCCAAGGAGGAACACCATGAGGACCTTCATCTCCCCGGCATCCGTCAAGGCGACGATGGGCCGTCTGGCGGCCGGTGCGGCCGGTGCGGCTCTCCTGGCGGCGGTGGGCGGCGCGGTGTACGGCGGCGGGGCGAGCTCGGCCGTGGCGGGCGACGATCCGTGGACGAGCGCCCCGGTCGCGGTGCTGGACGACCCGTGGACCTGACCCCGGGCGGTCTCAGGGCCGTACGAGCTCGAACAGTGCCTGCTCGTCGGGGTGTTCACGGTCCCCGAGTTCGTTCAGCAGTCGGGTGCAGCGATCCTGCCAGCCCGGCGCCCCCACCTCGGTGAACAGATCCTGTGCCGTCTTGAAGCTGCCCGCCGCGCCGGCACGGTCCGCGCGCAGCGCCTGTACGCAGCCGATGACGATCGCCGTCCGCGCCTCCAGGTAGCGGTCGGGCACCTTGACCGCGGTCTCCAGCGCGTCCCGGAGGACCACCTCCGCCTCCTCCGTCCGCCCCCGGCGCCACAGCGCCTCGCCCAGCGTCCGCAGCGCGTGGGCTTCGCCCCGGCGGTCACCGCTGTCCCGGACCAGTTCGAGCGCGCGCCGGGAGGCCTCTTCCGCGCGCTCCCCGTCCCCTTGGTGCAGCAGCGCCTCGGCGAGACGGACGGTGCTCTGCGCCTCTCCTCTCGCGGTGCCCAGTCCACGGCTCCGGGCCACCGCTTCCGAGGACAGGACGAGGCTCGCCTGCGGGTCGCCCCGCTCCAGTTCGATCTGCGCCAGGAGTCCCAGCACATGGGCTTCGGCGTAGTGGTCGCCGACCGTGCGGAAGATCTCCAGCGATCGGTGTGCCATCTGCCTGGCACGATCCATGTCTCCGCGATGGCGTTCGCACAGCGCCAGGTTCCGGAGCACGAGGGCGCGTCCCTGAGCCTGGCCCTGCTGCTCGAACAGCCGCAGGGCCAGGCTGAGCCGTTCGTGCGCGGAGTCGTAGGACCACTGGACGATCTCCAGGGTGCCGATCGTGTGCAGCATCGCCGCCTCGCCCAGGGCGTCGCCGGTCCGGACGGCCGCTTCGAGGGCGCGTTCGCCGCAGTGCCGCCAGTCCTCCAGGTAGTTGCGGTTCTGGAACAGGGTGACGCTGGTGATCGCGAGGTCCCAGGCGTAGGCGGACTCGTCGTGCCTGGCCGCCAGGTCGACCAGTCCGGTGATCGATGAGCGTTCGCTCTCGAACCACTCCATGGGGTTCTCCAGCAGGCTGTCGACCAGGTGGCCGGGGAGCGGATGCAGCGGGGCGGGGCCGTGGACGACGGTGTAGTCGCCGCCGTAGACCCGGCGGTGGGCTTCTCCGGCGAGTCCGAGCCAGGCGCCGCAGGCCCGCCGGACCGCGGCCCGTCGTTCCTCCTCGGGGTCCTCGGCCTCGGCGCACTCGCCCGCGAAGAGCCGCAGCAGGTCCTGGAACCGGTAGCGGACGTGGCCGGTGGCGGCGCTGAGCGGCTCCAGGAGCTGGGCGTCGACGAGCTGTTCGATCAGGTCCTCGGCGTCCACCGGGTCGATGCCGAGGAGGGCCGCGCCCGCCCAGGCGGCGAAGTCAGGCATGTTCAGGGCGCCGAGCAGCCGGAACATCCGGGCCGTCTCCGGGGGGAGTCCGCGGTAGCTGAGCCGGAGGCCGGCACGTACCCCCCTTTCGTCCAGGCTGAGTTCGTCGAGTCTGCGGTGCTGGTCCTCCAGTCGGGCCACCAGGGTCCGCACCGACCAGTGGGGTTTGGCGGCCAGTCGGGCGGCGGCGATACGCAGGGCGAGGGGGAGGCGGTCGCAGAGGGCGCTGAGCCGGGCGGCGCCGACCGGGTCGCTGCCGAAGCGGTCGTCGCCCGCGACCCGGGAGAGGAGGGCGATGGACTCGTCCTGTTCGAGCGCGCCGAGGTGGAGGGGGACGAAGAAGTAGTCGCCGGCGAGCGCGCCGCCCATGCTGTCGCGGCTGGTCACGAGGACGCAGGAGCGCCCGTTGCCGGGCAGCAGCGGGCGTATCTGCTGGAAGGAGCGCGCGTTGTCGAGGACGATGAGCACCCGCCGTCCGTCGAGGACGCTGCGGAACAGAGCGGTGCGTTCGGCCTGTTCGGCGGGTATCTGCGCGCCGGGCACACCGAGGGCGCGCAGGAAGCGGTCGAGTACGGCGCCGGGCCTGCGGGGCGCCTCCTCACCGTCGTAGCCGCGCAGGTCGGCGAAGAGCTGGCCGTCGGGGAAGCGGGACGAGACCTGGTGGGCCCAGTGCACGGCGAGGGCGGTCTTGCCCACGCCGCCGGTGCCGGTGATGGAGCCGACCGGCAGGGCGCTGCCTTCCAGGTGGTCCAGCAGCCGGTCGAGCGAGGCCAGTTCACGCCGTCGCCCGGTGAAGGAGGCCACGCTGGGCGGCAGATGGGCCGGGACGGTGGTCTGGGGGGCGAGTTCGGCCGGTTCGACGGGCAGGCCGAGGCGCGGGGAGTCGGCCAGGATCTCCTCGTGCAGGTCGCGGAGTTCGGGGCCCGGGTCGATGCCGAGTTCCTCGACGAGGATCCGCTGTCCGTCGCGGTAGGTCTCCAGGGCCTCGGCGCGGCGCCCGGAGCGGTACTGGGCGAGCATGAGGTGGGCTTTGGCCTGTTCCCGGAGCGGGTGTTCCCGTACGAAGGCGACGAGTTCGCCCATCATTTCCCGGTGCTGGCCGAGCCGCAGACGCAGCCCGGCGTACTCCTCGTAGACGTCCAGGCGCATGTCGGTGAGCCGGGCGGCCTCCGCCTCGACGCGTTCGGCCGAGACGCCTTCGAGCGCGGGGCCGCGCCACATGGCGAGTGCCTCCTCCAGGAGGGCGCACGCCTCGTCGGTGCGGCCTCGACGGGCCGCCTCCCGGCCTCTGGCCGCGTGCTCCTCGAACTCCGCGGCGTCGATGCGGTGTTCGCCGGCGTAGAGCATGTAGCCGGGATGACTGGTGACGAGGATGTCCTCGACACCGACGGCGTTCTTGATGGTCTTGCGCAGCGCGGAGACGCAGATGGCGATCTGGTTGCGGGCGGTGGCGGGCGGGTTGCCGCGCCATACGGCGTCGGCGAGGGCGTCCACGGACACCACCCGGTTGGGTGCGAGCAGCAGCATCGACATGATGGTGCGCTGACGGGCGCCCTGGAGGGCCACCGGTCGTCCTTCGACGGTGACCTCCAACGGCCCCAGGATCCGGAACACCACCTGAAGCACGAGCTGCCTCCTGATCGCGGCCGCAGCCGTGCCTGTACGGCCGGTTTCGCCGTTTCGGACTGAGTAGCAGGGCCTTCTCCGGCCCCGCAACGGGGGCGTCAGCTAGCTGCCATTCCCGGGCCGGGCGGCCGCCCTACGGGCTACGACGGGAATGGTCGGACGGGCCCTGGCCCCGGGCCATCCAGGAGACCGGGGTGAAGCCCTCCGGGCGTCCCCAGTCGGCCGTGTCCCCGGTCCGGGCGGTGCCCGCGTCGGCGGCGGGCGGGGCGGCGGAGGCGGACAGTGCGGTGAGGAGGGCCGTGACGGCGGCGAGTTCCTCGGGGCTGGGGCAGCCTCTGATCACTTTGAAAAGCGTCGCGCTCAGGGGTCCTTGGAGTGCCGGTGCGGACATCGGTTTCTCCTCACTGGGGCGGGTTGCCGTGTTTGCGGGAGGGCAGGGCGGCGTGTTTGGCGCGCAGCATGGCGAGTGCGCCGATGAGTGCCGTCCGGGTGTCGGCGGGATCGATGACGTCGTCGACGAGCCCGCGTTCGGCGGCGTAGTAGGGGTGCATGAGTTCGGCCTTGTACTCCTTGACCAGCTGTTCCCGCAGGGCGTCGGGGTCCTCGGCGGCCGCGATCCGGCGGCGGAAGACCACGTTGGCGGCTCCTTCGGCACCCATCACGGCGATCTCGTTGGCGGGCCAGGCGAAGGACAGGTCGGCGCCGATGGAGCGGGAGTCCATGACGATGTAGGCACCGCCGTAGGCCTTGCGCAGAATCACCTGCACGCGGGGGACCGTGGCGTTGCAGTAGGCGTAGAGCAGTTTGGCGCCGTGGCGGATGATGCCGCCGTGCTCCTGGTCGACGCCGGGCAGGAAGCCGGGTACGTCGACGAGGGTGACGAGCGGGATGTTGAAGGCGTCGCACAGCTGCACGAAGCGGGCGGCCTTCTCGGACGCGTGGATGTCGAGGACTCCGGCCAGCACCCGGGGCTGGCTGGCGACGATGCCGACGACATCGCCGTCAAGCCGGGCGAGGGCGGTGACGATGCTTCCTGCCCAGCGTTCGTGGACCTCCATGTAGTCGCCGTCGTCGACGAGTTCCTCGATCACCTCGTGAACGTCGTAGGGGCGGCTGCCGTCGAGGGGCACGAGGTCGAGGAGCCGTTCGCAGCGCCGGTCGGCCGGGTCGGAGGAGGCGGCGCGGGGCGGCTTCTCGCGGTTGTTGGCGGGCAGCATCGACAGCAGGTAGCGGACTTCGGCGATGCAGGTCTCCTCGTCGTCGTACGCGAAGTGCGCGACGCCCGAGGTCTCGGCGTGCACGTCCGCGCCACCGAGGCCGTTCTGCGTGATCTCCTCGCCGGTGACCGCCTTGACGACGTCCGGTCCGGTGATGAACATCTGCGAGGTCTCACGGACCATGAACACGAAGTCGGTCAGCGCCGGGCTGTAGGCCGCGCCCCCCGCGCACGGACCGAGCATCACACTGATCTGCGGGATCACCCCGGAAGCGCGCGTGTTGCGCTGGAAGATGCCGCCGTAACCGGCGAGCGCCGAGACACCCTCCTGGATACGGGCGCCGGCCCCGTCGTTCAGCGACACCAGCGGGGCACCCGCCGAGATGGCCATGTCCATGATCTTGTGGATCTTCGTGGCGTGCGCCTCCCCCAGCGCCCCGCCGAAGATCCGGAAGTCGTGCGCGTACACGAAGACCGTCCGGCCCTCGACCGTGCCCCAGCCCGTGATCACACCATCGGTGTACGGCTTCTTCGCCTCCAGACCGAACCCCGTGGCCCGATGCCGGCGCAACTGCTCGACCTCCAGAAACGAACCCGCGTCCAGCAGCAGCTCGATCCGCTCCCGCGCCGTCAGCTTTCCCTTGGCGTGCTGCGCCTCGGTCGCCTTCGGTGCGACTTCGAGGGCCTCGCCCCGGATCCGGGCGAGTTCGCCGACTCGCTCATCCATCGTCATGGCCAACTCCTTCGACTATCCGGACACGCCCTGGGCCCGGAGGGCTACGACATCGCAGAGCTCACCGAGCGCGCGGCGGGCGGGCAGGTCCGGCAGGACGTCCAGGGCGGTACGGGCGAGCTCCAGCCGTTCGTGCATCAGGGCACGTGCCCGGGCGGCCGTGGGTGAGCGGCCGAAGAGCTCCAGCGCCCGGCGGTGACCCGCGGGTCCGGCGGCCGGTCCGGCTTCGATCAGCGCGCGCAGCTCCCGGTCCCCGTCGTCCTCCCCCGCCCGGGCGAGCAGCACGGGAAGGCTCAAAACCCCGGCGAGGAGGTCCTTGCCCTGTTCCTTGCCGGTGACCTCCGCGGGGGCGTCGAGGTCCAGCAGGTCGTCGGCTATCTGGAACGCGATGCCGAGTTGCTCCCCGTACTCGGTGAGCGCTTCCATGTACGGGGCGGGGGCTGCGGCCTGGAAGGCGCCGATACCGAGGGCCATGGCCAGCAGCGCGGCCGTCTTGCCCGCGGCGACCTGGAAGTAGTGGGCGACGGGGTCCTCGCCCGGTGCGGGCCCGGCCAGTTCGCGCAGCTGCCCGGAGACCAGCCGTCCGGCGGTGTGGGCGTTGAGGCGTACGGCTTCGGCGCCGAGGACGGCGGCGAGCTGGGCGGCCCGGGCGAGCAGCCAGTCCCCGCCGAGCACGGCGACGCGTTCGCCCCAGCGGGCGTGGACGCTCGGCACGCCGTGCCGGGTGTCGGCGCCGTCCATCACGTCGTCGTGGTGGAGGGAGGCGAGGTGGACGAGTTCGGAGATGACGGCAGCCTGGGTGACGCCGTCCCGCCAGGGCTCGCCGAACTCGGCGCCGAGGAGGACCAGCAGGGGCCGCAGCCGTTTTCCGCCGGCCGCGACGAGGTGTCCGGTGACCTCGGCGATCCGCGGGTCGGGGGCGCCGGCCGCACAGCTCTGGAGCCTCTTCTCCGCATCGGCCAGCGCCTCGGCGATCCGGGCCTGGAAGCCGGGTTCGCCGGGGACGAGCCGGCCGATGAGGCCGTCGGGGCGGCTCAGCAGCGACAGAGCGCCTTCGTACGGGTCTTGGGCGTCCACGGGCACTCCTCCGTCGCACGGCGGAACGTCTGTCCGCATATCGGCCACCACTCTCGGTCGCGGCCGCTCCCTCGGGCAACGGAGCTGACATGAAGGTGCCAGAACGGCACGGACCGGCCCGGACACGGGATTTGTCAGCTTCGTGCCAACCTTTTTCCTCACAGCTCCGAACAGCTCCGGACCTCGCGGCCCGCGCATACGCTCCCTGGCGGAATCCCGAGGAAAGGCAAGAAAATTGCGCCCCCGCATCGTGCTCGCCGCGCTCACGGCCGGCCTGTTCTCCCTGACCGCGCTCCCCGCCGCCGCCTCCACCGCGGCCGTACCCGACCGAGCGGGCGCGCCGCCCGCGCCGGGTTCCGGCGAGAGCCGGGAGTGCACGGACGTGAAGCTGTCCGGAGCCCTCCCCCTGCCGCCCGCGGGCATGGCGGTACAGCAGCAGGTGACCCTGGGCCCCGACTGCACCCCGGTGCTGGGCGAGGCTCGCCTGGTGCCGAAGTCCGGCGCCCCGGCCGCCGCCGTCTCCTCGCGGACCGCTGCGGACACCCGGCAGGTCCGCAGCTGGTCGGAGATGTACGACTGCTGCAACATCCGGATGACCGGTCTGTACACGACGTCCGACTGGTCCTTCGACGGCACCGTGGTCACCGCGTCGGCCACCGACGCGACCCAGGAGTGGAACCGCGAACCGTGGAACGCGGGCTGGTCGCTGAAGTCCTCCGGCAAGAGCGCCGACTGCGTCGCCGGCTGCCCGGCCTCCGTCAACGAGGCCCAGGCGGAGTTCTCGTACCAGGGGGTCTTCGACCCGACCGGTGCCTGGTACGCGAACACGCACTCCACCACCGTGACGCTCAAGGCGGACGGCACCGCGTCCTGCGACTTCGACGTCGAGCTGAAGCACAGCTTCGTCGGCTGGAACTGGCAGCGCGGCTGCGAGTGAGCGGATCGGCCCGGGGCGGCATGTTGATGCCACATACCGCTGCTCCCGGCGCCTGACCGGACTGCCCGGCTCCACACTTCAGGCGTCCTGGAAGTCCCTCGAAGGAGCACCATGTTCGGAAGGATCGGGCGGTCCGCCGTCAGACACCCCTGGTTGACCATCCTCGCGTGGCTGGTCGCCGCGGTCGCGGCGGCCTCGCTCGCGCCCCCGCTCAAGTCGGTCAGTGACCAGGCCGAGTTCCTGCCGTCCCACTACGAGTCGGTGCGGGCGGCCGAGGTGCAGGAGCGGGCCTTTCCGCAGCAGGAACAGCCCGCGTCCATAGCGGTGTTCCAGCGCACCGACGAGGCCGCGCTCACCGACGCGGACAAGGCCGACGTGACGCGGATCGCCGCGGCGCTGGACGAGGCCGGGCTGAAGAAGATCAGGAAGGTGGCGACGACCCCGGAGGCGGTGTCCCCGAAGGGCGAGATCGCCCTGGCGAACATCAACGCCACCACGAAGAACGCCTACGATCCCGAGCTGATCGAGTCGGTGAAGGAGCTGCGCGAAAAGGCGCAGCCGCTGCTGAAAGGCACCTCCCTGCAGATGGGGGTGACCGGCGCGACGGCGACGGCCCTCGACTCCCAGGAGTCGGCGGGCGACACCGACGCCATGATCATGATGGCCACCCTGGTCCTGATCATCCTGCTGCTCGCGGTGATCTTCCGCAGTCCGCTGATCGCGATCCTGCCGGTGCTCATCATCGGCCTGGTCTTCGGTGTGGCGGTCGGACTGATCTCGGCCACCGCCGAACTGGGCGGCTTCCAGGCGGACGCCTCGATCACCTCGATCCTGGTGGTGGTGCTGTTCGGCGTCGGAACGGACTACATCCTCTTCCTGCTCTTCCGCTACCGGGAGTCCCTGCGTGCGGGCCGGGCGCCGAAGGAAGCGATGAGCGAGGCCGTGGCGCGGGTCGGCGAGACCATCGCCTCGGCGGCCGGAGCGGTCATCACCGCCTTCCTGGCGCTGCTGCTGTCCAGCCTCGGCATGCTGCGGGCCATGGGCCCCGCGCTGGCCATCTCGGTGGCGGTCACCCTCGTCGCCGCGCTGACGCTCGTACCGGCGGTCTTCTCCCTGCTCGGGACCAAGGCGTTCTGGCCGTCGAAGGCGTGGCGCAAGCAGCCCGACCACGGTTTCGCCCACCGGGTCGGCACGGTCATCGCGCGTCGGCCCGCCCGGGTGGCCGCCGCCTCCGGAGGGCTGCTCGCGGTGCTCGCCGTGGGCGTCCTCAACTTCACCCCCCAGTTCGACAGCACCGGATCGCTCCCCGACGACCTGGAGTCGGTGCAGGCCGCCGAGGACGTGCAGCGCGGATTCTCGGCGGGACAGACCGATCCCACGTGGGTGCTGGTCGAGGCCGACGACGGCCAGCGGCTCGACCAGGCGCAGATCACGGCGTACGAGGCGAAGCTGCGCGCGACCGGTCTCGGCCAGGTCACTCCGGCCGCCGTCGGCCCGCAGGGCGACACCGCGCAGTTCGGGGTGGTGCTGAAGCAGAAGCCCGCCAGTGACGAGGCCGTCGAGCTGGTCGCCGGACCGCTGCGGGACGCCGCGCACGAGGCCGCCCCGGAGGGCACCAGGGCGGTCGTCGGGGGCACCACGGCGGTGCTCGCCGATATCCAGCACGCCACCTCGCGCGACTACTCCATCGTCTTCCCCGTCGCGGGCCTCGCCATCATGGTCATCCTGGGCCTGCTGCTGCGCAGCGTCGTCGCGCCCTGGTACCTGATGCTCTCGGTCGGCCTCGGCTTCGCCGCCACCCTCGGCTCCACGGTGTGGCTGTTCCAGGGCGTCCTGGGTGAGCAGGGGCTGCTCTTCACCCTGCCGGTGGTCGTGTACCTCTTCGTCGTCGCGATCGGCACCGACTACAACATCCTCATCGTGGCCCGGATCCGCGAGGAGATCCGGGGCGGCAGCAGTCCGGCGGAGGCCGTGCGCCGGGCGACCACCCAATCCGCCTCCACGATCGCCGCGGCCGCCGTCATTCTGGCCGGCACCTTCGGCGTGCTGCTGCTCGCCGAGAACTCGATGCTCCAGCAGATGGGCTTCGCGGTCGGCTTCGGCATCCTGCTGACCGCCTTCGTAATGGCCCTGCTGCTGGTCCCCGCGGTGACCACGCTCCTCGGCGACCGGGCCTGGTGGCCCGGCGGCCGCCGCGAGGACCCGCCGAAGCCCGAGAACGCCGTCGGGGAAGAAGACCCGCGCATTCCCGTGACCACCCATTCCGGTGGTGACCACAGCGCCTGACCCGTCGTCGGCTCCACCCGGGCCCGACGGCACGACCGAAAGACCGGATCGCGTCCGGCACATCCCGCACCCCACGGTGCGCGGGGTGTGCCGGATTTCGGCCGGTTGCACCGCCTACGAGATGATGGGCAGTCTTACGCTCATGACCACACAGACCAGCAGCGCCGACGGCCGGTCGCCGGCCCCCACCACTCCCCCCCCCCCCCGCTGGGCGCGCTGGGCCGCCCACGCCGTCCCCCTGGTCGTCCTGCCCTCGTCGCTCTGGCGCCTCGCGATGGCGGTGGGCATCCCGGTCGGCTACAGCGACGAAGTCCTGCGCACCGACTACGACATCCCCGGCAGCGGCTATCTGATCCTCCCGCTGATCAGCCTCGCGCAGGAGGCCGCAGCCCTGCTCACCCTGGGGCTGGTCAGCAAGTGGGGCCTGGTCGCCCCGCGTTGGCTGCCCTTCATCGGCGGCAGGCCCGTCCGGCCGATGGCCGCCGTCATTCCCGCAGCCCTCGGAGCCCTGATCCTCACGCTGGTGACGTTCAGTCAGCTGATGATCTGGGACTCGGTCGACCAGGAGTCCCTCACGGGCTTGCATCGCGCGTTCATGGGCTGGTGCTACGCGCCGCTGCTGCTGTGGGGCCCGCTCCTCGCCGCCGTCACCGTCTCCTACCACCTGCGGCGTCGGCGGGAGCGATGAACACCGCGGTCCTCGTCCTGCTCGCGGCGCTCTCCCTCACCGTCTTCCTCACCGGGCTCGCCTCCGGCGCCCGCAGGCTGCTCGGCATCAGGATCGGCAAGGGACGTGCCGTGCTCACCGCCGGAGTCGGCCTGGTCGCGGCCACCCTGATCAGCAGGCCGCTGCGCGACGTGGAGCCGCTGGCCCTGATCAGCCTGGAGATCGGGGGTGCGCTGCTGGTGGCGATGGCCTTCCTGGCGGTCACCGAACTGGTGATGCCGAGCGGGACGCTCCCCGGCCTGGTACGGCTCCCCCGGGCCCTGCGGCGCCGCTTCGCCCGCACCCGCCGCTACAGCAGGCTCAGCCGGATATTCGTCCGCCACGGTCTCGGCCGCTTCTTCAGCGGCAAGTCGCGGCGCGGTCCGGGCGCGGCCGCCGAACGCATCGCGCTCGCACCCTCGTTGCGCCAGGCCCTGGAGGAGGCAGGCGTCACCTTCGTCAAGCTGGGGCAGGTGCTGTCGACCCGTTACGACCTGCTGCCGCCCGAGTTCATCGAGGAGCTGAGCAAGCTCCAGGACCAGGCCGCGCCGGAGCCCTGGGCCGCGGTGGAGCAGGTGCTGACCGAGGAGCTCGGGGCCCCGCCCGGCAAGGTGTTCGCCACGTTCGACCGCGAACCGCTGGCCGCGGGTTCCATCGCCCAGGTGCACCGGGCCCGGCTGCACTCCGGCGAGCAGGTCGCGGTCAAGGTGCAGCGTTCCGCGGCACGTTCCATCGTCGTCGACGACCTGGACATCCTCTACCGGTTCGCCACCAAGATCGAACTGCACTCCGACTGGGGACGCAGCGTTGGTGCGGTGGCGCTGGCGCAGGGCTTCGCCGTCTCGCTCCAGGAGGAGCTGGACTTCCGGATCGAGGCGCGCAACACCCTGTCCGTGGCCGCCGCGATCAAGACGTCTCTCGTCGGCGAATCCGCCATCCTTGTGCCCGCGGTACACGAGGAGCTGTGCAGCCGGCGGGTCCTGGTCACCGAGTGGATGGACGGCACTCCCCTCAACAACGTGTCCGGCGCTCTCGACGAGCGCGGCCTCGACCGGCAGGCGCTGGCCCGCGCCATGCTGGAGTGCCTGCTCGGCCAGATCATGACCAGCGGGGTGTTCCACGCCGACCCGCACCCCGGCAACCTGCTGCTGCTCCAGGACGGCCGCCTGGGCATGCTGGACTTCGGGTCGGTCGGGCGGATCGACCGGTCACTGCGCTCCACGCTGAGCAATATGCTCCTGGCCCTGCATCGCGGCGACCCTCCGAGCCTCTGCGACAGCCTGCTGGAGCTGGTCGCACGGCCGGAGCAGATCGACGAGCGGGGTCTTGAGCGGGCCCTCGGCCAGTTCCTGGCCCGCCACTTCGCCCCGGGGATCAAGCCCGACCGGGAGATGTTCGCCGACCTCTTCGCCATCGTCTCGCGGCACGGCATCACCGTACCGCCGGAGATCGCGGCCGTCTTCCGTGCGCTGGCCACCATGGAGGGGTCGCTGGACCGGCTCGTGCCCGGCTTCGACATCGTCTCCGAGGCCCGTTCGTTCGCGGTCAGCCGCCACCTGCACAAGCTCAGGCCGGAGGCGCTGGGGCGCACTCTGACCGAGGAACTGCTCGGCGTCATACCGATGCTGCGGCGGCTCCCCCGGCGTATCGAACGCATCGGCAGCGCGGTGGAGAGCGGCCACATGGTCGTCGGCGTGCGCCTTTTCGGTGACCCCGAGGACCGTCGCTACATCCGTTCCCTGGTGCATGAGGTGTTGTTGGCGTTCCTCGGGGGCGTGATCGGACTGGTGGGTGTGCAGCTGCTGCGGACGAGCGGCGGGCCGCGGATCAGCGAGGGCCTCGGGCTCTTCGAGTTCTTCGGCTACAACCTGCTGGTGATCAGCTGTGTGCTGGTGATGCGGGTGCTGTTCATGATGGTCGGCGGCCCCAGACGCTGACCGCCGGCTGCCGACGCCGGCCGCCGACCGGCTTCCACGACCGTGGGCCGGACCCCTGAGGAGCGG
>NZ_JBHXJG010000198.1:0-14172 GCF_042723425.1 Streptomyces sp. NPDC058375
CCCCTGAAGGCCACCGGCCCGGTTCGGCGCACCGCCGACCGGACCCCCGAGGCGGCCGCCAGGCCCCGTACCTCCGACGCCCCCTGGACCACGCGAGCCGCCGCCCGACGCACGGCGGACACGACAGACGCACCGCGCACCGCCGAGCCGTCCCGCTCGACCGAGCCCCCGCGCGCACCCGAGCCGCTCCGCAGGCCGGGGGCCGCGCACGAGGAGACCCCGGCGGCCGGCCCACCGGCGCCCGACACCGTGGGCGGACTGCCCCGGCGGGTCCGGCAGGCCAGCCTCGCCCGCCAGCTCCGTGAGGACTCCGCGGAACGGACGGTGCACCGGGCCCCCGTGGACTCGTTCGACGACGCCGAGCGCGACGCCGACGAGGTACGCGACCGCATGGCCTCGCTCCAGCGCGGCTGGCAGCGCGGCCGTCAGCAGAACGCCGAGACCACTGAGACCACTGAGAACACCGGGACAACCGAAAGCACCGGGACAACCGAGAACACCGCGACCACCGAAACCGCCGAGGACACCGCGAACACCGGCGACCCCGGTGGCACAGCACCAGGAACCACTCCGGGAGGGGACGGTCGATGACCGCACCGAACGCCGCAGCACACAACCCCGCACGCCACGGCTCGGGCGAACTGAACTGGCTGCTCGACGAACTCGTCCAGCGCGTCGCCAGCATCCGCAAGGCGCTGGTGCTCTCCAGCGACGGACTCGCCACCGGCGCCTCGGCGGACCTGACCCGCGAGGACAGCGAGCATCTCGCCGCCGTCGCCTCCGGGTTCCACAGCCTCGCCAAGGGCGTGGGCCACCACTTCGACGCGGGCCGGGTGCGCCAGACCGTCGTCGAACTGGACGAGGCGTTCCTCTTCGTCACGGCGGCCGGCGACGGAAGCTGCCTCGCCGTCCTGGCCGAGGCCGACTCCGACGTGGGCCAGGTCGCGTACGAGATGACGCTGATGGTCAAGCGCGTGGGGGCCCATCTGGCCAACGCCCCACGGACGACCGGTCTGCCCGCCGGAGGCTGAGCGTGGCGGGCATGAGCGCCGACTCCCCCCGGGGCACCGGCCCCGGATCCCCGGACGGGACCGCCGACCCCCAGTCCTCGCGGTGGTACGACGCGGACGCGGGACCGGTGGTCCGTCCGTACGCGATGACTCGGGGGCGTACGAGCAGCGCCTCCCGGCACCGCCTCGACCTGATCGCGCTCGTCGTGCCGGAACCGGCCGCCGACGATCCCGGCCGGGACCAGACGCTCGCCCCCGAACACGTGACGATCGTCGAACTCTGCAGCGACAGACCCCAGTCGATCGCCGAGCTCTCCGCCGACCTCGACCTCCCCGTAGGGGTGGTACGGGTCCTGGTCGGCGATCTCGTCGAGGACGAGCTGGTGCACGTCACCCGACCCGTTCCGCCGGCCGAGCTGCCGGACGTGAACATTCTTCGCGAGGTAATCAATGGCCTTCGGGCGCTCTAGCCGCGTCAAGCAGCGGCCCGTCGAGCCCGTCACCCTGAAGATCCTGGTGGCGGGCGGGTTCGGCGTCGGCAAGACGACCGCGGTAGGCGCGGTCAGCGAGATCAGGCCGCTGCGCACCGAGGAACGCCTCAGCGAGGCGGGCCGCCCGGTGGACGATCTGGACGGGGTCGAGTCCAAGACCACCACCACGGTCGCGATGGACTTCGGCCGGATCACGCTCCGGGAGGACCTGGTCCTCTACCTGTTCGGCACACCCGGCCAGGACCGCTTCTGGTTCCTGTGGGACGAGTTGGCCCAGGGCTCCCTGGGCGCGGTCGTCCTGGCCGACACCCGGCGGCTGGAGGACTGCTTCGCCGCGGTCGACTACTTCGAGCGCAGGCGGATCCCGTTCACGGTCGCCGTCAACACCTTCGAGGGAGCCGAGCGGTTCCCCACCCAGACCGTGCGGACCGCGCTCGACCTCGACCCCGAGGTCCCGGTGCTCGTCTGCGACGCCCGGGACCGGTCCTCCGTGCGGGACGTCCTGATCGCGGTCGTGGAACACGCCCTGGAGCGCGCGGCACTGGCCCGCGAACCCGTCGCCACCTGACCGGCTCTGAGCCGGGGCCGATTCCGTTACGCGTACGGCCCGTACCCCCGCCGACAGGGGTACGAGCCGCACGTCGCCCGGCGCGCCGGGTCCTGAGTGTTCTGCTGCCGTGACGGCCAGTCAAGTCCGGGACACAGAAAAGCTGTTGAGCGGGCATCGGGACTCAACGGACCGCCACCACCGCCGACCCGTGCCCGAACAGCCCCTGGTTCGCCGTGATGCCGACCCGGGCGCCCGGCACCTGCCGCTGTCCGGCCCGTCCGCGCAACTGCCGGGTCAGCTCGCAGACCTGCGCGATCGCCTGGGCGGGGACCGCCTCGCCGAACGAGGCCAGACCGCCGCTCGCGTTCACCGGAACCCGGCCGCCCAGCGCGGTCGCCCCCGAGCGCAGGAGCTTCGCCCCCTCGCCCGGACCGCACAGCCCGATGTCCTCGTACCACTCCAACTCCAGTGCGGTGGACAGGTCGTAGACCTCCGCCAGCGAGAGGTCCGCGGGCCCGATCCCCGCCTCCTCGTACGCCGTCCGCGTGATCGAGGACCGGAAGCTCTCGGGTGACGGATCCAGTGTCCCCGTACAGCGCCATGCGGCGGCGGGCGTACAGCCCGAAGTACGCCGGATTCGTCGCCCCGAGCACCCGGAAGCGCAGCCAGTCCGGATCGTCCGGCCGCTCCCCGCCCGCCGGGGCGAAGAACCCCTTGGGCGCGGCGTCGGCCCCCACGACCAGCACCACGTCCGCCAGTCCCGCCAGGATCTGCGCCCGCGCCGTGTCGATGGCCTGCGCCCCGGAGGCGCACGCCGCGTACACGGACGCCACCCGCGCCTCCTGCCACCCGAGGGCCCGGGCGAACGTCGCCCCCCGCCACGTACCCCGGGTAGCCCCCGCGCACCGTCTGCGCGCCGACCACCGACCGCACCTCGGTCCAGTCGATGCCCGCGTCCGCGAGCGCGGCCCGCGCCGCGATCCGGCCGTACGTGACGAAGCCGCGCCCCCACTTGCCCCACGGATGCATCCCGGCCCCGAGGACGGCCACCTCGCCGGTCATGATTGGCCCTTCGCCGGTACGGGACGCCAGTGCCAGGTCGTGTGCACGGTGCCCGTCGCCCGGCCCTCGTCCAGGACGCCCGGCACGACCTCCACCACCGAGCCGACGGGGAGATCGGCCACGCCCACCCCCGGGGCGGCCTGCCCGAGCACCACCATGCGCTCGTCGGCCAGCTCGACGGCGACCAGCGTGTACGGAGTCCAGGGGGCGTCGGGGTCGCTGACGTACGGGGGCGGCGGCCGGTAGCGCCCGTCGGTGCAGGACCACACCGTGCCGCGCTCGGACAGCGGCACCTCCTCCAACTCCCCGCCGGGACAGCCCGGGTTGCGGCAGTGACCGTCCTCCCGGGGGAAGTGGACCGACCGGCAGCCGGAGCAGCGGGTGCCCAGGAGCCGGAAATCCTCTTCCGTGGCGTCCTCGGTGAACCAACCGGCCACCACGGGTGTGCGCGTGCGCGACAAAGCCCCTCCCGGCACTGGATTTGACGGTACGTCAGAAGTGTGCCACGGGAGCCCTTCCTCGGCGAGGGGTGCGGCCGAGCAGCCCTAGGGGATGTCCTCCCCGTGCTCGGCCAGCCACTTCGCCGCGATCTCCGCCAGCTCCGCGTCCCGGCCGGCGAGCATCGTCCGGATCATCTGCGCGTCCCCGCGCAGCGACCACGCCGGATGCCCGAACGTGGCCGGGTTGTTCTTCTCGATCAGGAAGTGCGCGGGCCACGCCGTGCCGTACCCGATGAGCGGCAGGGCCGCCAGATACCGTTTCCGGCCCCGTGCGAGCCCGTATGCGGAGATCGCGAGCCCGGTCAGGGTGCCGGTCAGATGGACCCAGCGGGTGGCGGCCCGGGAGTGCATCGCCACGTAGTACGGCCAGAATTCCTCGTACGTATCGAACGTCTGCTGTGACATACGGGCACCGTAGCCGCCCGATCGGCAACCGAACACGCCTCTTTCGCGTCCGAAATGAAGAACGGGCGGCCGGAGCCCACGGGGGTGGTCCCGGTCGCCCGTTCTGTTCAGGGCCTGCCTACCGACCTGCGATCCACCGGGAAGTCGAAGTAGGTGTCCGGGAACAGCTCGGGCTTGAAGGTGAAGTGCCACCACTCCTCCGGCAGGTTCACGAACCCCACCTCGGTCAACGTCCGCTTCAGCAACTGCCGGTTGGCGCGCTGAGCCCCCTGCACCCGCGGATCATCCGTGTGCGACAAGGTGTCGAAGCAGTCGTAACCGGTGCCCATGTCCATCGAGTTGTCGGGGAACCGCTCGTCCTGCGGCCAGAAGCAGGGGCTCAACCGCTCACCCGGACGGTACGGCCTGGTCGGCAGGGCGGGGAGCTTGACCAGGGTCAGGTCCACCGTGCTGCCCCGGCTGTGCCCGGACTTCTCCGCGATGTAACCGTCCTCGAACAGGCGGGACTTGTCGACCCGCGGATAGAACTCCCCCTTCATCGACTGGTCGTCGAGATCCTTTGCCCATCGCACGAAGTGGTCCACGGCCCGCTGCGGCCGGTAGCAGTCGTACACCTTCAGTGAATACCCCTGACGCAACAGCCGCTTCTGCGCCAGGTGCAGGGCGCGCGCGGCCGGCCGGGTCACGATGCAGACCGGCTGCCGGTACCCGTCCACCCGCTCACCCATGAAGGTGTGCGCCGTGGTGTAACGCATCTCCTGGATGATCGTCGGATCCACCGAACGCAGCGCCACGAACTCCTCGGGGGCCCGTGGTTCGGGGCGCGCCTGGGCGGCGGGGGAGAGGGTGGTGGCGGCGAGGAGGGCGGCGGCCGTGGTGGCCAGGGCACGCAGAGCGGTACGCATTCCTGTCATGGGCACACCGTCTATCAGTTGGGCGGCGCGCGCGGAAGAACCCGTCCGATACAGTCCGCCCGTGTCCGAACCCGGCAACAGCCCCTTCCCGCAGCCGCCCCGGTACGTACGGGACTCCCACTGCGGCACGTGCGGAGCCCCGTACGCCGCCCTCCCGTCCGCCGACGCCTGGCCCCGCACCTGTACGCACTGCGGAGCCACCGCCTACCGCAACCCGCTCCCCGTCGCGGTGGCCCTGCTGCCGGTCACCGGCCCGCGCTCCACCGGACTCGTCGTCATCACCCGCACCATCGAGCCGCAGAAGGGCGGCGCGGCCCTGCCCGGCGGGTTCATCGACCATGCCGAGGACTGGCGTACGGCGGTGGCCCGCGAACTCCGCGAGGAGACCGGCATCGAGGCGACCGCACAGGACGTCCGGCTCGCCGACGCCCTCAGCGACACCGACGGCCACCTCCTGGTCTTCGGCCTCCTCCCGCCCCGCCCCCTCGCGAGCCTGCCGCCCTCGACCCCGACCGACGAGACATCCGGCTACGACATCCTGTACGGCCCCCGCCCCCTGGCCTTCCCGCTGCACACGGAGGCCGCCGACGCCTGGTTCGCGGGGCGCTACGGCTGAGGGCGCCGGGGCCGAACCGACTCCGCAGGGGCCGACGCGTACGGACGCCTGTCCCAGGCCCTAGAAACCGTCCGGCACCCCCCGCACCCACACCCGGCAGTCGACCTCACCCTCCCCGCCGCCCCGCCCCACCACCACGCGGCCGTCCTCCCACCGCGTCGCATACCGCTCGACCTCCGCCTCCGTCCATCCGTCACCCGCGTCCCGTACCACCAGCCCGCCGCCGGTCCGCCCCGGCGCGGGCGCCCACACCTCCAGCTCCGGTTCGCCGTCCGCACCCCGTACCGGAATCACCGCGCCCGCCCGCGCCAGCACCGGCACCCCCGACAGCGGGGCGTCGACCAGCACCTGGCCCGGCCCCTCGTACGCCCGCCCGGTCACCGTGTCGTACCACCGCCCCCTCGGCAGCCGCACCGCCCGCCGCCGCACCCCGGGCTCCAGCACCGGAGCCACCAGCAGCGCATCGCCCAGCAGGAACGCGTCCTCGCACTCCCGCAGCGCCCGGTCGCCCGGCGCACCCCACCACACCGGCCGTACATAGGGCGCACCCGACAGCCGCGCCACATGTGACAGCGACACGAAGTACGGGTGCAGCCGCTCCCGCTCCACCAGCGCCGCCCGCGCGTGCTCCAGTACCTCCGGCCCGAACTCCCACGGCTCCCGCCGCCCCGCGTCGATCGCCGAGTGCGTACGGAACAACGGCAGATACGCCCCCAACTGGAACCACCGCAGATACAGCTCCGGCGACGGGAACCCGTCGAACCCGCCCACATCCGGACCCGAGTACGGCACGCCGCACAGCCCGAGCCCCACCACCAGCGACAACGACGCCCGCAGCCCCGGCCACCCCGTCGACACATCACCGGACCAGGTGCCCCCGTACCTCTGCATCCCCGCCCAGCCCGACCGCGAGAAGAGGAACGGCCGCTCCTCGGGCCGCAGCCGGAGCAGCCCCTCGTACCCCGCCCGCGCCATCGCCAGCGCGTACACGTTGTGCGCCTCGCGATGATCACCCCCGGCCCCCTCCAGCACATGCCGGGCCGAACGCGGCAGCGACGGATCCCCGAACGCCGCGAAGGACACGGGCTCGTTCATGTCGTGCCAGATCCCCGAGAAGCCCTGCGCAAGCCGCTCCTCGTACAGAGATCCCCACCAATCCCGCACAAGCGGATCGGTGAAGTCCGGATAGACGCAGGCCCCCGGCCACACCTCCCCGACCACCACCCGCCCCCGCGCGTCCCGCACGTACGCACCGCGCTCCCCGACCGCCCGGCCCGCGTCGAACACCGCGTCGCCCGGCTCCGCCTTCACCGCCGGGTCCACGATCGACACCAGCCGCACCCCTTCCCCGCGCAGCTCCTTCGCCAGCGCGGGTAGATCGGGGAACCGCTCCCGGTCCACCGTGAACACCCGGTGCCCGTCGTAGTGGTCGATGTCCAGATGCAGCACGGACAGCGGCAGCCCCCGCTCCCGGTACCCGTCGACGACCCGCCGCACTTCTTCCTCACTGCCGAACCCCCACCGGGCGTGCTGCGGCCCCAGCGCCCAGGACGGCGGCAGCGCCGCCGCGCCCGTCAGCGCCGTCCACCCCTGAAGCACCCGGGCCGGCGTCCCCACCACCACCCAGCAGCGCAGCGGCCCGCCCTCCATCCGCACCTCGCAGGCGCCCGGCCGGTCATGCCCCGAACCGGCTCCCTCCTCGCCCTCCCGCAGCACCACCCGCCCCGCCCAGGAGTTGTCGTGGAACGCCAGATGCGTCCCCGCGTCCGACACCACCACCTGCACCGGCATCGTCAGATACAGCGGATCGTCCCCGGGACCGAAACGCCCGCCCGGATCGGTGTTCCACAGCCGGTACACCCCGTCCCGCAACCGGGGCCCGCCCGAACGCCCGCCGAGCCCGAAGAACCGCGCGTCCGCCGGCACCTCGGAGCGCTGCACCCACCGCACCGGACCCCCGCCCACCGGCTCCCACCAGCGCGGCGGCAGCTCACGCCGCAACAGCACCCCGCCCGGCGTCCGCAGCTCCACCGCCCCGGTCCGCGACACCACCACCGTCAGCCGCTCCGAGACCACCTGCCAGCCGCCGTCCTTGCCCGGCTCCAGCACCGCCCGCTCGTCCGGCGCGGGAGCCTCGCCCGCCACCGCGTACGACGGCAGCGGCTCCGCCCCGTCCCACGCCCAGAACACCGCACCGCCCACCGACACACGGATACGCAGCTCCGAACGGGCGAACCGCACCACACCCCCGCCCGGACCCGGCTCCGCACCCGTCACCGCCCCGGGCACCCGGGCCCGCTCCGCCCCGCGCGCCGGCAGCGCCGCCGCGTCCGCGGACCTGCGCCGCCACGCCGCGCGCACCGTGCGCAGCCCCCGCACCGAACCGACCAACCTCACCCGACGCACCAGGTCACGACCGTCCATGGCGCACACCCTGCCACCCGCCCGGCCCGCAGAACCCTCCGTTCAACTCCCGTTCACCCATGCCGGCCACGGCGCGAAGGAACCGCTCACGGCGGGGCCACCCTGGTGCCGAAGACGATCACATGGCATCGTCCGTGTCAGCCGCTCACGCGCACATCCCGGCCCGTGCGGCACCGACACGCCCACCCCGCGTACCCGTACAGCCAGGGAGCAGCCCTCATGACCGCAGCCACGCCCGACGACGCCCCGCTCTGGCAGCCCGGCCCCGACCGCATCGAGGCCGCGGCCGTCACCCGCTTCCAGAACTGGGCCGCGACCCGGTACGGCGCCCCGGCCGACGGCGGGTACGCGGCGCTCCACCGCTGGTCCGTCGACGAACTCGACACCTTCTGGCGTGCGGTGGCCGACTGGTTCGACATCCGCTTCTCCACCCCGTACGAGAGCGTCCTCGGCGACCGCGCGATGCCCGGCGCCACCTGGTTCCCCGGCGCCACCCTCAACTACGCCGAACACGCCCTGCGGACCGCCGAGGACCCGTCCCGCGCCGACACCCCCGCCCTGCTGTACGTCGACGAGACCCACACCCAGCTCCCCATCAGCTGGGCCGAACTCCGCCGCCAGGTCGGCGCGCTCGCCGCCGAACTCCGCGCCCTCGGCGTCACCCCCGGCGACCGCGTCAGCGGCTACCTCCCCAACATCCCGCAGGCCGTCGTCGCGTTCCTCGCCACCGCGGCCGTCGGCGGCGTCTGGACCTCCTGCGCCCCCGACTTCGGCGCCCGCAGCGTCCTCGACCGGTTCCAGCAGATCGAACCCGTCGTCCTGTTCACCGTCGACGGCTACCGCTACGGCGGCAAGGAGCACGACCGTACGGAGACCGTCGCCGAACTCCGCCGCGAACTGCCCACCCTCCGCGCCGTCGTCCACATCCCGCTGCTCGGCACGGACGCCCCCGAAGGCGCCCTGGCCTGGGCCGCCCTCACCTCCGCCGACACCGAGCCGGTCTTCGAACAGGTCCCCTTCGAGCACCCGCTCTGGGTCCTCTACTCCTCCGGCACCACCGGCCTGCCCAAGGCCATCGTCCAGTCCCAGGGCGGCATCCTGCTCGAACACTTCAAGCAGCTCGGCCTGCACTGCGACCTCGGCCCCGAGGACCGCTTCTTCTGGTACACCTCCACCGGCTGGATGATGTGGAACTTCCTCGTCTCCGGCCTCCTCACCGGCACCACCGTCGTCCTGTACGACGGCAGCCCCGGCTACCCCGACGTCAGCGCCCAGTGGCGGGTCGCCGAACAGACCGGCGCCACCCTCTACGGCACCTCCGCCGCGTACGTCATGGCCTGCCGCAAGGCCGACATCCACCCCGGCCGCGACTTCGACCTCTCCCGCGTCCAGTGCGTCGCCACCACCGGCTCCCCGCTCCCGCCCGACGGCTTCCGCTGGCTCCACGACGAGGTCGCCGAGGACCTCTGGATCGCCTCCGTCAGCGGCGGCACCGACGTCTGCTCCTGCTTCGCCGGAGCCGTCCCCACCCTCCCGGTCCACATCGGCGAGCTCCAGGCCCCGTGTCTGGGCACCGACCTCCAGTCCTGGGATCCGGCAGGCAAGCCGCTGATCAACGAAGTCGGCGAACTGGTCGTCACCAACCCCCTCCCGTCCATGCCCATCCGCTTCTGGAACGACCCCGACGGCAGCCGCTACCACGACAGCTACTTCGACATGTACCCCGGCGTCTGGCGCCACGGCGACTGGATCACCATCACCGACCGCGGCTCGGTGATCATCCACGGCCGTTCCGACTCCACCCTGAACCGCCAGGGCGTCCGCATGGGCTCCGCCGACATCTACGAGGCCGTCGAACGGCTCCCCGAGATCCGGGAGTCCCTCGTCATCGGCCTCGAAGAACCCGACGGCGGCTACTGGATGCCGCTCTTCGTCCACCTCGCCGAAGGCGCCACCCTCGACGACGACCTGCGCGCCGCGATCAAGCGGACGATCCGCGACAACCTCTCCCCGCGCCACGTACCGGACGAGGTCATCGAGGTCCCCGCCATCCCGCACACCCTCACCGGCAAGCGCATCGAGGTTCCGGTCAAGCGCCTGCTCCAGGGAACCGAGCTGGCCAAGGCCGTCAACCCGGGCTCCGTCGACAACCTGGACCTCCTCCACTTCTACGCCGACCTGGCCGCGAGGCGCCGCGCGTAACGCCACTGTCAGTCCCCCTGATTACGCTGAGTGAGCAAGGATTCACCGCGCACAGGGGGACACATGGCGCAGACCGACAACACCAGGCACAACGCCCAGCACAAGGCGACGCTCAAGGCGGCGCACCGCAAGAACCGCACCAGGAGGCACGGCACCCCGCACCCCACCACCCTGCGACGCACGCTGCGCCGCGAAGCCCCCAGCACCGTCGGCCTCCTCGTCGACGCGCAGGACTTCGCGGCCATGCGCCACTACCGCACCTTCCCCTTCGACGACCACACCGTCTATCTGCACCAGGTCGAGGGCCTGCTCAAGACACTGGCCGCCCAGGGCATGCACGCCACGATCGCCCTCTTCGACCCCGAGGACTACGCCGAGTTCTGCGCGGAGTCCGGAATCGACGCGGACACCGGCGCCAGCCGCAGCCGCTTCACCGCCGAGATCGCCGCCGCCGGAGCCACGGTCGCCTACACCGGCCAGAGCCTCGACGACCTCATCCCCGTCCTCGTCTCCCGCGCGGTCCGCCAGGCCACCTGGGAGTACGCCACCCTCCTCCTCGCCGACCTCGGCACCTGCGCCGACTGCGGCCAGGACATCGGACGCGCGGCTTTCGACCGCGCCTCGCACCTGCTCATGCGCCTGCTGGAAACGGCGGGACCGGGCGCCCACCACCTGGTGTGCAGTGTCCCGACGGACAACGACCAGCTCCTGGCCGTGCTCCACACCCACCGCGACACCACAGGACCGGCCCGCCTCGACAGCGCGGAGGGCGCGGAGTTCGCCACCGTCCTCGCGGTGGCCGTCGCCCTGGAATCGCGCGGCGGAGTCGTCCTGCGCACCAGCGCCCCCGACAGCCCGGACCGCGTCCACGGCTGGCGCTTGGCCCACGGCGGCCTCGCCCCGCTCACCGCCGGCGAGGTCTTCAACGCCTACTGCACGGACGCGGACACCGGAGAGCCCGTCTCCCCGGAATCCGGGGTGGAGTATTGCGCGGGATTCGACATCGGAGCCGAGCCCCCGGAAACCCACCGCTGACAAAGCGACAAAGGGGAGGGGCCTCCCGCCAACGGCGGAAGACCCCTCCCCGGAATTCTTGCTGTTACTGCCTACTGCCTACTGCCTACTCGCCCGAGAGCACGGCCTGCGCCGCGCTGCGCGCCTCGTCGGCCGAGTCGGCCGACCGAGCGGCGTTCGCCGCCCGCTCGCACTGCGCCAGCGTGTACTTGGCCAGCGTGGCCCGCACATAAGGAATGGACGCCGCACCCATGGAGAGCGAGGTGACACCCAGACCCGTCAGCACACAGGCCAGCAGCGGATCGGCGGCGGCCTCCCCGCAGACACCGCAGCTCTTGCCCTCGGCACGAGCGGCCTCGGCGGACAGCGCCACGAGATCCAGCAGCGCCGGCTGCCACGGGTCCTGGAGCCGCGACACCGCGCCCACCTGACGGTCGGCCGCGAAGGTGTACTGCGCCAGGTCGTTGGTGCCCAGCGACAGGAACTCGACCTCCTGGAGGATCGACCGCGCCCGCAGAGCGGCGGACGGAATCTCCACCATCGCGCCGAACTTCGCCCGCAGCCCCGCCTCACGGCACGCGTCCGCGAATGCCTTGGCGTCGATGCGGTCGGCGACCATGGGGGCCATGACCTCCAGGTACACCGGCAGACCCTCGGCGGCCTTCGCCAGCGCGGTCAGCTGGGTACGCAGCACCTCGGGGTGGTCCAGCAGGCTCCGCAGCCCACGGACGCCGAGCGCCGGGTTCGGCTCGTCGGCCGGCGTCAGGAAGTCCAGCGGCTTGTCCGCGCCGGCGTCCAGCACGCGCACGACGACGCGCCCCTCGGGGAACGCCTCCAGCACCGCACGGTAAGCCGCGACCTGCTTCTCCTCGGAAGGAGCCTGCTTGCTGTCGTCCAGGAACAGGAACTCGGTCCGGAACAGCCCGACGCCCTCGGCCCCCGCCTCGACCGCGGCGGGCACATCGCCCGGGCCGCCGACATTGGCGAGCAGCGGCACCTTGTGCCCGTCCGATGTGGCACCGGGACCGGTGGAGGCGGACAGCGCAGCCTTACGAGCGGCAGCGGCGGCCTCCATCTCGGCCCGCTTCTCCGCACTCGGGTCGACGAAGATCTCACCCGTGCTGCCGTCCACCGCGACAACCGTGCCCTCGGCCAGCTCACCGGCGCCGGGCAGCGCCACCACGGCCGGAACGCCGAGCGCCCGCGCCAGGATCGCGCTGTGGCTGGTCGGCCCGCCCTCCTCGGTCACGAAGCCGAGCACGAGCGTCGGGTCGAGGAGCGCGGTGTCGGCCGGCGCCAGGTCGCGGGCGATCAGCACATACGGCTCGTCGCTGTCCGGCACACCGGGCATCGGCACACCGAGCAACCGCGCCACGATCCGGTTCCGTACGTCGTCGAGGTCCGCGACCCGCCCCGCCAGGTACTCCCCGGCATTGGCGAGCAGCGCACGGTACGCGGCGAACGCGTCGTACACGGCACGCTCGGCGGTGCTGCCCACGGCGATACGCCGATCGACATCGGACATCAGCTCGGGGTCCTGCGCCATCATGGCCTGCGCCTCGAGCACGTGCTGTGCCTCGCCGCCGGCCAGATTGCCGCGCGCGACCAGATCGGCCGCCACGGCTTCCACCGCCTGCCGGGCACGCCCCTGTTCGCGCTCGGCCTCCTCGGCGGGGATCGATTTGGCGGGCGGCTCCAGCACCGCCGTACCCATGTGCCGAACCTCGCCGATGGCCACACCGTGGCTCACGCCGACGCCTCGCAGCGTTGTCTCCATTTCACCCGTCTCCGGTTGTGCGGTGACCGAGTCACCGCGGTGGTTGTGCAACTGGCTGGTGACTGCGCCCGAGGCGCTACTGCCAGCCGAACAGCGTGTCGCCGATCTTCACGTCCCCGTCCTCACGGACATCGGAGAGCGACTCGGCGGTGGCCTCCAGGGCCACGATCGGGCAGATGGGTGACTTGCCGGCGGCCTCGACGGCGACCGGGTCCCAGCGCACGATGCCCTGGCCCCGGGTCACGGTGTCCCCCTTGTTCACGAGAAGCTCGAAGCCCTCGCCGTTGAGCTGGACGGTGTCGATGCCGAGGTGCGTCAGGACCCCGTGCCCGTCCGCGTCGACGACGACGAACGCGTGGGGGTGAAGGGAGACGACGATGCCGTCCACCGGGGACACGGCCTCGGAGGGCTCACGTACGGGGTCGATGGCGGTGCCGGGACCGACCATCGCGCCGGAGAAGACCGGGTCGGGAACCGCGGTGAGTCCGATGGCGCGTCCAGCAAGAGGGGACGTCACGTTGGTCATAGGGAGCCTCCCAGGGGGTGGAGATTCAGGTGTCGCCGCCGCGACTGATGGGGGACGGCGTACTGCTCAGCAGAGTAAGTCATATGAAGTCCCGGTTCCGCCCGAGACCTACCGCTTGACGGACCTAGGGGTGCACCAGAAACGATTTGCCTCGATCCCCGGCGGCCTGTACTGTCGTACTCCTGCCTGACCCCAACGCGACTTTGAGTCGGGGGTCGGCGGCGACCTTCAAGCCCAGATCCTAACCATGAACCTTCCTTCGGCATGCCCGCAGGACCGTGGTCAATGAGACGGAAAAGGCCTGATAGAGTCGGACCCGCCGAAAGGGAAAAGCGCGAAAGCGAATTACCCGAAGGCGAAATGCAGAACCTGTTTCGACCGGGAGTCAGACACTGGAAAGAGTCTGATAGAGTCGGAAACGCAAGACAAAGAAGAAAACGAAGGGAAGCGCCCGGAGGGCCCCGGTGATACGGGACCAAAGGAAGCGTCCGTTCCTTGAGAACTCAACAGCGTGCCAAAAGTCAACGCCAGATATGTTGATACCCCGTCTCCGGCCGTTCGGTCGGGACGCGGTTCCTTTTGAAATACCCAGCGAGGATGCTGTGAACAACGGGTCTTATTCCGACCGGTTGTTCCGCTCTCGTGTGTGTGCACCCGATTACGGGTAAACATTCACGGAGA
>NZ_JBHXJG010000199.1:0-14008 GCF_042723425.1 Streptomyces sp. NPDC058375
GTTTGGGGGGGGGGCCGCCCCGCCGGCGGGGGGGCCACCAACTCCGCCTGCCCCGCCGGGAGGACGAGGGAGGAGAGCCGCGGCTCACCCCTCGCGGCGCGGGCCCGACCGGCTGCGCACCGCGCCGATGCTCGCCCCGATGACGAGGGCGATGGCGAGGGCGTCCGTCGTGGAGAGGGCCTGGTCCAGGATCAGGAAGCCCGCACCGGCGGCGATGGCCGGTTCCAGGCTCATCATCACGGCGAACGTGGGCGCGGGCAGCCGACGCAGGGCCATCAGCTCCAGGGTGTACGGGAGGACCGAGCTGAGGACCGCCACGGCCGCGCCGAGCGCCACCGTGGACGGGACCGTGAGCTTCGCCCCGGACTCGATGATGCCGAGCGGCAGCGAGAGGACCGCGGCGACCACCATCGCCAGCGCGAGCCCGTCCGCCTGCGGGAAGCGGCGGCCGGTGCGGGCGCTGAACACGATGTACGCCGCCCACATCGCCCCGGCCGCCAGGGCGTACGCCGCGCCGACCGGGTCGAGGCGGTCGAACCCGCCGCCGCCCAGCAGGACGACGCCGACGAGGGCGAGCCCGGCCCACAGGACGTTGATCAGGCGGCGGGAGGCGAACACCGAGAGGGCGAGCGGGCCCAGCACCTCCAGGGTGACGGCAATGCCGAGCGGGATCCGGTCCAGCGCCAGGTAGAAGAGCGTGTTCATGCCGCCCATCGCGACGCCGAAGGCGACCACCGTGCCCCAGTCGGCCCGCGAGTGGCCGCGCAGCTTCGGGCGGCAGACCACCAGCAGGATCAGCGCGGCGGCCGCCAGCCGCAGGGTGACGACGCCCAGCGCGCCCGCCTTCGGCATCAACAGCGCCGCGACGGCCGAGCCGAACTGGACGGACAGGCCACCGGCGACCACCAGCGCGATCGGCGCCAGGGCCACCCGCCGGTCGGCCCAGGACCGTTTGCCCGGCGCGCCCGCGCCCACGGCCCCCCGGGTGTCCGCGCCCGCCCCGGCGTCGTCGAGTGCCGTCACCGCTTCGGGTACGGCGACGGCTGCGGCGGCCGGTTCGGCGGCGCTGCGCTGGTCGTTCACGGGGGGCCTTCCAGGGGCGAGCGGGTTAGTGCACTGCAATGTACTGGACGGTACAGGATGAGGAACTGTGGCCGCCACGGGTTTCCTTTCACGGTAAGGACGGCCGCGCGTTCCGTGAAATGCCGATCATGCTCTCGTTATGCTTCCGGGGCATGAGCGAGGAATCCGTCCCCGGCCGCCCCGTGGAACTCCGGCATCTGCGGGCCTTCCTCGCGGTCGCCGACGAGCTCAACATCACGCGCGCCGCCGCCCGCCTCCGGCTGACCCAGCCCGCCGTGTCCCGCACCCTCGCGGCGCTGGAACGGCACCTCGGGGTCCGGCTCGTCGACCGTTCCACCCACCACCTCGCCCTCACCCCGGACGGCGTCGCCTTCCGCGACAAGGCCGCCGCCGCGGTCGCCGCCTTCGACGAGGCGCTCGACCCGGGCCGGCTGCGCACCTGGCCGCTGCGGCTCGGGCACGCCTGGTCCGCGTTCGGGCCGTACACCACCCCTCTGCTGCGGACCTGGCAGGAACGCTTCCCGGCCACCCCGCTGGAACTGCTCCGGATCGACGACCGCACCGCCGGGCTGACCCGGGGCGAGGTCGATGCGGCGCTGCTGCGGGGGCCGGTGGACGCGCCGGGGCTCGTCGCCGAGGTGCTGTTCACCGAGGTCCGGGTGGCGGCGGTGACCGCGGACGGCCCCCTCGCGGCGCGCGCCTCGCTCGAACTCGCCGATCTCGCGGCCGGCCCGGTCGTCCTGAACACCGTCTCCGGCACCACCACCGTGGACCTCTGGCCGCCGCACGCCCGCCCGGCCGCGACCCTCACCGTGGGCAACACCGACGACTGGCTGACCGCCATCGCCGCCGGCCGCGGCAGCGGGGTGTCCACCGCCTCGACCGCGGACCTGCACCCGCACGCGGGGGTCGCCTACGTCCCGCTCGACGACGCCCCCGGCGTCCCGGTCCTCCTCGCCCGCCGCGACGCCCCCGGCCACCCCGCCCTGCCCCAACTGCTCGCGCTGGCCCGGGAGATCGTCGCGCGGGGGTGAGCATCACGCGTCGGCGGCCCCGGCGCGGGGTTCGCGGTTGCGGACGTAGTGGCGGGCCACCTTGGCGCGGTTTCCGCACAGCGCCATGGAGCACCAGCGGCGGGTGCCGTTGCGGGACGTGTCGACGAAGTGCCGGATGCAGTCCGGCTGGGCGCACCGGCGGACACGGTCCGGGGCGGCGTCGAGGAGCCGCAGGCAGTCCCGGGCGGCCGGCCAGGCCGCACCCCAGGAAGGATCGGCGAACTCGGCCTCCCCGCCGGGAGCGTGTTCAGCAGGTCGATGGCGACGGGTTCACCGACGAACGGGCGGGGGTCGGCCGGGGCCATCGCGCATCCCTCCGGGCCGTACCGAGAAGCGCTAACCCCTCAACCCTACTTCAGTGGTTGCACACTCTCGACGCTAACCCCTAAAGTCACTTTTGATAGTTAGCCAAGAGAGGTGAACTGATGGCAACTCCCGGTGCATCAGGCGAAGTGCAGGTCGAACCCGCGGGTGGTGAGAAGGCCGATGCCGACGACACCCGGAAACCGTGGGGGCTCCGCGAGTGGGGCCTGCTGGTCAGCGTCTGTGCCGCGTTCTTCCTGGACGCCCTCGACAACATCATGGTCGGGATCGCCGTACCCCCGATCCAGGCCGATCTCGGGATGAGCACCGCGGCCGTGCAGTGGGTCGTCAGCTCCTACGTCCTCGGCTTCGGCGGCTTCCTGCTGCTGGGCGGCCGGATGGCGGACCTCGTCGGACGACGCCGCGTGTTCCTCGTCGGCGTCGCGGTCTTCGCCGCGGGGTCGCTGATCGGTGGGGTGACCGACGAGGGCCTGGTGGTCATCGCCGCCCGGTTCGTCATGGGCATCGGAGCGGCGTTCACCGCACCGGCCGCGTTGTCGATCATCATCACCAACTTTCCCGCGGGCCCGCAGCGCAACCGGGCGGTCGGCATCTACACGGCCTGCGGCGCGGTCGGCTACTCCACCGGCGTGATCGTCGGCGGGGCGCTGACCGAGATCAACTGGCGCTGGACCTTCCTGCTGCCGGTCGTGGTGGCGGTCGCCGCCCTGATCGGCGGGATGACCCTGGTACCGCGCGACGTCGTGTCGGACCGCACACGAGGCTCCTTCGACGTGGCCGGCGCCGTCACCGTGACGGCCGGGATGCTGCTCCTCGTCTACGCCGTCGTCGAGGCGCCCAACGCCGGGCCGCTCTCCGCCCGCACCCTTCTGGTGTTCGCGGCCGCAGTGGCACTCCTGGTGGCCTTCGCCGTCATCGAATCCCGCGCCTCCCAGCCGCTGCTGCGTCTCGGACTGCTGCGCAACCGGTCCCTGGTCGGAGCCGGCCTGGTGGCCGCGGCGATCCTCGGCACCTACATGAGCTTCCAGTTCATCGGCGGCCTGTACCTCCAGACGCTGCGCGGCTGGTCCCCGATGGAGATGGCCCTGGCCTTCCTCCCGATCGGGCTGCTCATCGCGACGATCGCGCCCCGGTCCGGCAGGCTCATCTCCCGGTTCGGCGTGCAGTGGATGATCGTGGCGGGATTCGTCGCGTACACCGCCTCCTACTTGCTCTTCCTCCGCATCGACGAGAACTCCGGCTATCTGTGGGTGATCCTCCCGAGCATCCTCCTCATCGGTATCGCCTTCCCGCTCTCCTTCCCCGCCGCCAACGTCCAGGCGACGTCGAACGTGGCCGACGAGGAACAGGGCCTGGCGGCCGGCGTCCTGCAGACCGGCTACCAGGTCGGCGCGGCCGTGGTGCTCGCCGTGGTGACCGCCACCATGGCGGTCGATCACACCGGAGGCGGCGAAGGGGCCAGGACGCTGGACGGCTACCGCACCGGCCTCTGGGTGCTCGTGGTCATCTCGGCCGTCACGGTCCTCCTCACCGTCGTCGCAGCCGTCCGGGCCTCCGGCCGGCGCCGGGCACCGGCGGACGACCGGTCTCCGGGAGGGCTTCCGCGATGACCTCGGCGAGGTGCCGGGCCCGCCGTCCGGCCAGCTGGTCGAGCTGCGTACGGCAGGAGAAGCCGTCCGCGAGAAGTACGGCCCCGGGGCCGGATTTCCGTACGGCAGGGAGCAGTTGCTCCTCCGCGCAGGCGACCGACACCTCCCAGTGGCCCTTCTCGAAGCCGAAGTTCCCGGCCAGTCCGCAGCAGCCGCCGCTGAGTTCGCCGGCCAGCCCCATCCGTTCGCGCAGCCGCCGTTCCGCCGCGTCGCCGAGGACCGCGTGCTGGTGGCAGTGCGTCTGGCCGGCGGCCGGGCGGTCCAGGCGGGGCGGTGTCCAGTCGGGGGCGTACTCCTCCAGGTACTGGGCGAACGTCCGTACTACGCCCGCGAGTTCGGCGGCGCGCGGGTCGTCCGGGAGGAGTTCGGGCAGGTCGGTGCGGAGGGTCGCTGCGCAGCTCGGCTCCAGGACGACGAGCGGTGCGCCGGGGAGGAGGCCCAGCCGGTCCAGGGTGCGGCGCATCACCCCGCGGGCCGCGTCGAGCTGGCCGGTCGATACGTACGTGAGGCCGCAGCACAGGCCGGGGCCGGGCGGCAGCACCGTACGCCCCGTCGCCTCCTCCAGCACCCGGACCGCCGCCCGGCCCACCTGCGGGGACAGGTGCTCGGTGAAGGTGTCCGCCCAGAGGTGCACCACCCGGTCCGTCGGCAGGACGTGCGCCCCCGTGCCCTGTCGGGCGCGAAGCCACCGGCTGTACGTCGCGGTCGCCAGCACCGGGATCGCGCGTTCGGGCGCGATGCCCGCCAGGCGTTTCGCGAGCGCGGCGAGGGGGCGCAGCCGGGCCAGGGCGTTGAGGGGGCGGGCGAAGGGGGCGGCGAGGCGCAGCCACTGCGGGAGGCGGCCCATCGCGTAGTGGGCGACGGGCCGGAGCCTGCCCCGGTAGTGGTGGTGCAGGAACTCCGCCTTGTACGTGGCCATGTCGACGCCCACCGGGCAGTCGCTGCGGCAGCCCTTGCAGGACAGACACAGGTCGAGCGCGTCCCGGACCTCCGTGCTGCGCCAGCCGTCCGTGATGACCTCGCCCGCCAGCATCTCGTGGAGGAGCCTGGCCCGGCCCCGGGTCGAGTGGGCCTCCTCGCCGGTCGCACGGAAGGACGGGCACATCACGCCCGCGCCGGTCGCCTCCGTCGTACGGCACTTGGCGACGCCGACGCAGCGGCGGACCGCGCCCGCGAAGTCCCCGCCGTCCTGCGGATAGCCGAACTCCACGTCGACCGGGCCCTTCGGAAGGACCGCGAAGCGCAGGTTCTCGTCCAGGCGGGCCGGGCGGACCAGCACGCCGGGGTTCAGGCCGCCGTCCGGATCCCACAGGTCCTTGAACCGGCCGAAGAGGGCGACGAGTTCGTCCCCGTACATCCGGGGCAGCAGCTCCGCGCGCGCCTGCCCGTCGCCGTGCTCCCCGCTGAGGGAGCCGCCGTGCGCGACGACCAGGTCGGCGGTCTCCTCGGAGAACCGGCGGAAGCGGGCCACCCCGGCCTCGGTGATCAGATCGAAGTCGATGCGGACGTGGATGCAGCCGTCGCCGAAGTGGCCGTACGGGGTGCCGCGCAGGCCGTGTTCGGCGAGGAGGGCGCGGAAGTCGCGGAGGTACGCGCCGAGTCGGGCGGGCGGCACCGCGCAGTCCTCCCACCCCGGCCAGGCCTCACTGCCGTCGGGCATCCGGGTCGCGGTCCCGGCGGCGTCCTCGCGGATCCGCCAGAGCGCCCGTTGCCCGGCCGGGTCGGAGACGACGGTCCCGTCCACCGCGTCGGCGGCCCGCAGGACGCGTTCGGCGTGGGCGCGGGCCTCGGCCGGGGTGGCTCCACCGGTCTCGACGAACAGCCAGGCGGCCCCGCGCGGCAGCAGCCCGGCCGGTTCGCGTACGAGGTCGGCGGCCATGCCCTCGACGGTGAGCGGGCCGTACGGGAGGAGGCCCGGGGCGGCCTCGGCGGCGGCGGACTCGTCGGCGTACCCGAGGACGGCCAGGGCGCGGGCGGGCGGCGCTTCGACCAGGCGCACGGTGGCCTCGGTGACGACGCCGAGGGTGCCCTCGCTGCCGCAGAACGCCCGGACCGGGTCGGGGCCGCCGGGGTGTTCGGGGAGCAGGGCGTCGATCGCGTACCCGGAGATGCGGCGCGGGAGGTCGGGGTAGCCGGTGCGGAGGAGGGCGAGGTGGTCGGCGACGAGTTCGCTCACGCCTCGGGGGCCGGGGGACGCCCCCGCCCCGCGTGCGCCGGTGCCCGCCGGGCCCGTGCCGCTGCCCTGTTCCAGGCGCAGTGCCTCGCCCCCGTACCGGATCACCGACAGCCCCCGCACGTTGTCAGCCGTCGTGCCCCAGGCGACCGAGTGCGCGCCGCAGGAGTTGTTGCCGATCATTCCGCCGAGGGTGCAGCGGCTGTGGGTGGAGGGGTCGGGGCCGAAGGTCAGGCCGAGGGGTGCGGCGGCGGCCCGCAGGTCGTCGAGGATCACCCCGGGCTGGACGACGGCGGTGCGGGCGGCGGGGTCCAGGTCGAGGATCGTGCGCAGATGGCGGGTCAGATCGAGGACGAGGCCGGTGCCGGTGGCCTGCCCGGCGATGGACGTGCCGCCGCCGCGCGGGACGACCGGCACCCCGTACTCCTGGCAGACCGTCAGCGCGGCCGCGATGTCGTCGGCGTCGCGCGGGGCGAGCACACCGAGCGGGACGCGGCGGTAGTTGGACGCGTCCATCGTCGTCAGCGCCCGGACGGCGGGCCCGAAGTCGCTCGCGCCGCGCACGGCGGAGCGGAGCGCCGCGACGAAAGCCGGGGAGGCTGCGGGAGACGGCCCGGTGGACGGTCCGGAATGCGGTCGATGTTGTTCGGCCATTCCTTCAGCATGCCGCCGGTCCAGATGAACTCTTGGGATGCGCACGGATGAAAGTGCATAAGCCGCACAAAAAAGCCCACAAGATCTTCCCAAACAGACCGTCAAGTCTCCTATAGTGACCAAGACTTGCGCAGGAACTATCAGTTCCAGTTGTGCAGGATCGCCCGCACCCGTGACGAAGTGTCCTGAATTCGCCGCACCAGCACCGCTGTACCGCCCCGCACCGTCCGCCACCGAGGACTCCGATTGCGCCCCTCACACCGGCCCACCGCACTCGCCCTGCTGATATCGGCAGCCGCAACCGGCACGCTGACCCTGTGGGCCGTCGCCGCGGCCCCTGACACGGTACGGACCCCGCTGGCCTGGGGCGCGGGCGCAGCCGCCGTGCTGCTGAGCGTCTGCGTGGCCGTCACCGTCCACACCCTGGGGACCGCGCGGACGCTGCGCGCCCTGCGGGCCACCGACGCCCAGCGGTTCACCTCCGAGACCTCGCGCCTGGTCTCCGCCTCCGCCGTCGAGGCCCAGCGCTTCACCGCGGAGACGGCCAGGATCAAGGGCGCCGCCTCCGCCGAGACCGCCCGGGTCGCCGCCGAGGCCCGCGCCGAGAACGAGCGAATCGCCGCGGCCGCCGCCGCCGAGCAGGCCCGACTCGGCGTCACCGTCGACCGCCTGACGGCCCGCGCCGCCCGCGCCGAGACCGAGCGCTCCGCGGCCGTCGCCGCCTGCGCCAACGCGGCGGGGCGGATGCAGGCCCTGTCCACCAGCATGCTGGCCGACCTCCGCGAGATGGAGCACCGGCACTCCGACGAGTCCGTCCTCGGGGACCTGCTCCACCTGGACCACCGCACCGCACAGGCGGGCCGCCTCGCCGACTCCATCGCCGTACTGACCGGGGCCCGTTCCGGCCGGCGCTGGGCGAAGCCGATCGTCATGGAGTCGATCCTGCGCGGCGCGATGGGCCGGATCGGCAGCTACCAGCGGGTCCGCCTGCACTCCACCAGCGATGTCGCGATCGCCGGCCACGCGGCCGAGGGCGTCATGCACGCGCTGGCCGAACTCCTCGACAACGCGGCCAACTTCTCGCCGCCCACCGCCGAGGTGCACGTGTACGTGGAGGAGGTCCCGGCGGGCATCGTCATCACCGTCGAGGACAGCGGGCTCGTCATGAGCGAGGTGCAGCTGCGCCGCGCGGAGCGGGCGGTCTCCGCCGACCACCAGGACCTCACCAACCTCTCCGGCACCCGTCTCGGGCTCGCCGTCGTCGGCCGGCTGGCCCGTAAGCACGGCCTGACCGTCTCGTTCCGGCCGTCCGCACGCGGCGGCACCGGCGCGCTGATGATGCTCCCTCAGGACCTCATCTCCCGCGCGACGGCGCCGACTCCGGTGGCCCCGGCCCAGGCGACCCCGGCGACCCAGCCCCAGCCGGTCCAGGCCCCGGCCGGCACCGCACCGCCCGCCGTCACCGCCGCGCCCGCCGTCACCGCCCCCACCGAGCCGGAGCCCTCGCACGCATCGGCCGCCGGAACGGACGCGGACCCCACCGACACCGCCCCCGCGACCCGGACCCCCCGGACCCGCACCGAGGACGACGCCTCCACGCCCCTGACCCCGGCGGCGGAAGCGGACTCCCCGGGCTCCCCGGCGGATTCGGTCTCCGAGTCCACCGGCTCCGTGCCCGAGTTCGGCGAGAGCGGCCTGCCCAAGCGCCGCCGCGGCCGCACGCTGGCCGCCGCCGAAGCCCGTACCGGCAACGCCGCCCCCGGCGGAGCCGACACCCCCCGGGCCCGTACCACCGACCCGAAGGTCCAGGCAGCGCGCTTCAGCACCTTCAGCAAGGCGGTACGAGCCAACTCATCGCACCCGGAAGGCAACACCCGATGACCGCGACCACCGACGAGAAGCTCAACTGGCTGCTGGAGGGGCTGCTCGACCGCACCCCCGGTACCCGCCACGCCCTCGTCCTGTCCCGCGACGGCCTCAAGCTGTGCCGGACCCCCGAGCTCTCCGTCGACCAGGCAGACCAGCTGGCCGCGATCTCCGCCGGGATCCAGAGCCTGTCGCACGGCGCGTCCATCGAGTTCGGCGACGGCACCGGCGGCGTACGGTCCGCGATGGCCGAGTTCTACGGCGGCGTGCTGTTCATCGTCGAGGCGGGAGCCGGGGCCCACCTGGCCGTCGTCGCCGACGAGGACTCCGACGTGGGCCTCGTCGGCCACAACATGAGCGAGCTCGTCGAGCAGCTCGGCGAACACCTCGTCGCGCCGCCGCGCGAACCCGCCGAGGCCCCGGCCGTATGACGACGGCGCCCCGCCCCCGACCGGGCCGTGACGACGATCCGGACCGGCTGTACACCCTCACCGGGGGACGCAGCCGTTCCGACTCCGCCGCATTCGACCTGGTGACGCTCGTCGTCGCCGAGTGCGACCCGTCCCCGGGGATGCAGTCCGAGCACGTCGCGATCCTGCGGATGTGCCAGGGCCCCACCGCCGTCGTCGAGATCGCCGCGAGCCTGAGCCTGCCGGTCAGCATCGTCCGCATCCTGCTCTGCGACCTGCTCGACACCGGCCGGATCAGCGCCCGCCACCCCCGTACAGCCCGTGTCGCGGACCGGCTCCCCGACCCCGACATCCTGGAACAGGTGCTCGTTGGACTCCGCAACCTCTGACCGCGCCACCCTGAGCTCCACCGCCGACAACGGACTCAAGATCGTTGTCGTCGGCGGCTTCGGCGTCGGCAAGACCACCATGGTCCGATCCGTGAGCGAGATCCGTCCGCTCAACACGGAGGAGACGATGACCCGCGCGGGCGAGGCCGTCGACGACCTCGCCGGCGTCCACGCCAAGACGTCCACCACGGTGGCGTTCGACTTCGGCCGGATCACGCTCGACGAGCGCTCCGTGCTCTACCTCTTCGGCGCGCCCGGACAGGAGCGTTTCTGGTTCCTGTGGGACCGGCTGTTCTCCGGCACGCTCGGCGCGGTCGTCCTCGTCGACACCCGCCGGCTCGCCGACTCCTGGTACGCCATCGACCGCCTGGAGCACCACGGCACGCCGTTCATCGTGGCGTGCAACGACTTCGGCGGCCCGCTCCACAGCGAGCAGCAGATCCGGGAGGCCCTGGACCTCTCGGAGGACGTACCGCTGGTGGAGTGCGACGCGCGTGACCGGTCCTCCAGCAAGTACGTGCTCATCACGCTCGTCGAGCACCTCGCCGCGCTCTCCGCCGCCCGCCTCCAGGCCACGGGAACGACCGCCCCCGCGGCGGCCGCGCCCGAAGCGGCCCTGGCGGCGGCCGGCCCGACCCCGGAGCCCGCCCCGTGACCACTGTCTCCGGCTGCCCCGTCACCCACACCTCCGTCCCGCTGTCCGGGCCCCGTTTCCAGAGCGACCCCGTCCAGCTCTACCGGGACCTGCGGCGCGACCACGGTGCGATCGCCCCGGTCGTCCTGGACGGCGACGTACCCGCCTGGCTCGTCCTCGGCTACCGCGAACTGCACCAGGTCACCGGCGACCCGGTCCTCTTCAGCCGGGACTCCGACCTGTGGAACCAGTGGGACCGCATCCCCGACGAATGGCCGCTGCTGCCGATGATCGGGCGCAAGCAGCCCTCGATCCTCTACACGGTCGGCGAGCGCCACAGCGTCCGCGCGATGATGATCAGCAACGCGCTGGAGGGCGTCGACCCGTTCTCCCTGAAGCGGTACGCGGAGGAGTTCGCCGACGAGCTGATCGACCGGTTCTGCACCAAGGGCTCGGTCGACATCATCGCGGAGTACGCCAAGCTGCTCCCCGCCCTCGTCCTGGCCAGGATCTACGGCTTCTCCGACGAGATCGCCCACCCGCTGGCCGACTCGATCAACGACATGATCGACGGCCGGGAGCGGGCCCTCGCCGGACAGCAGCACCTCGGCGCCTCGATGTTCCAGCTGCTGGCCGACAAGCACGCCGAGCCCGGCGACGACGTGGCCAGCCGGATGATCGCGGACCCGGGCGGCTTCACCGACGAGGAGGTCGCCCAGGACCTCATGGTGATGATGGCGGCCGGCCACCAGCCGACCGCCGACTGGATGGGCAACTCGCTGCGCCTGATGCTCACCGACGACCGGTTCGCCGCCTCGCTCTCGGGCGGCCGGCACAGCGTCGCGGAAGCGATGAACGAAGTCCTCTGGGAGGACACCCCCACGCAGAACGTGGCTGGCCGCTGGGCCGCCCGCGACACCCACCTCGGCGGCCGCCACATCCGCGCCGGCGACCTGCTGCTCCTCGGCCTCGCCGCCGCCAACGGCGACCCGCAGGTGCGCACCGACGGCTCGGCGCTGACCGGCGGCAACAACGCCTTCCTCTCCTTCGGCCACGGCGAGCACCGCTGCCCGTTCCCGGCCCAGGAGACCGCCGAGGTCATCGCCCGTACCGGCATCGAGGTCCTGCTCGACCGGCTGCCGGACGTGGACCTCGCCGTCCCCGCCGAGCAGCTCACCCGCCGCCCGTCGCCGTGGCTGCGCGGCCTGACGGACCTGCCGGTGCTCTTCACTCCCACCCCTGCCCTCGGCAGACCCGGAAGCCACGGAGGCCCCGCATGACCCGTATCGCGCTCGACCCCTTCGTCAGAGACCTCGACGGCGAGAGCGCCGCGCTGCGGGCCGCCGGTCCGCTGGCCGAGGTGGAGCTGCCGGGCGGGGTGCACGTCTACGCGGTCACCCGCCACGCGGAGGCCCGCGCGCTGCTCACCGACAGCCGGGTGGTCAAGGACATCAACGTCTGGAACGCCTGGCGGCGCGGCGAGATACCGATGGACTGGCCGCTGATCGGCCTGGCCAACCCGGGGCGCTCGATGCTGACGGTCGACGGGGCCGACCACCGCCGTCTCCGTACGCTGGTGGCGCAGGCGCTCACGGTGAAGCGGGTGGAGCGGCTGCGCGCCGGGATCGAGGCGCTGACGAACGCGAGCCTGGAGAAGCTGGCCGCGCTGCCCGCCGGACAGCCGGTGGACCTGAAGGCGGAGTTCGCCTACCCCCTCCCGATGAACGTCATCAGCGAGCTGATGGGCGTGGACGCGGCGGACCACCCGCGGCTGAAGGAGCTGTTCGAGAAGTTCTTCTCGACGCAGACGCCGCCGGAGGAGGTCCCGCAGATGATGGCGGACCTCGGAACGCTCTTCACGAAGATCGTCGACGCCAAGCGGGCGAACCCGGGCGACGACCTGACCAGCGCCCTGATCGCGGCCTCCGAGAACGGCGACCACCTCACCGACGAGGAGATCGTCAACACGCTGCAACTGATCATCGCCGCCGGACACGAGACCACGATCAGCCTGATCGTCAACGTGGTGGAAGCGCTCCAGACCCACCCCGAGCAGCGCAAGAAGGTCCTCAAGGGCGAGATCGCCTGGGACGGCGTGATCGAGGAGACGCTGCGCTGGAACACCCCGACCTCGCACGTCCTGATCCGCTTCGCGACGGAAGACATCGAGGTCGGCGACAAGATCCTCCCGAAGGGCGAGGGCCTGATCGTCTCGTTCGGCGCGCTGGGCCGGGACGAGGAGCAGTACGGCCCGACGGCGGGCGACTTCGACGCGACCCGCACCCCGAACCGCCACATCGCCTTCGGCCACGGCCCGCACGTCTGCCCCGGCGCGGCCCTCTCCCGCCTGGAGGCGGGCATCGCGCTCCCGGCCCTCTACGAGCGCTTCCCGGAACTGGACCTGGCGGTCCCGGCGTCCGAACTGCGCAACAAGCCGATCGTGACGCAGAACGACCTGCACGAGCTGCCGGTGGAGCTGGGCTGCCCGTTCGGCGGCGACAAGAAGTAGGCCCCTCCGCTCGGGGCCCACGGGTCGGAGCGCACGTCTCATCGGACGGACACGGTTACGAGGCCGTGCCACCGAGGGACTACGCTCCGTCCCGTGGCCGACATCCAGATTCCCGCTGACATCAAGCCCGCAGACGGACGCTTCGGCGCCGGTCCTTCCAAGGTGCGGACGGAGGCGCTCGACGCGCTGGCCGCCACCGGCACCTCCCTCCTCGGTACGTCCCACCGCCAGGCCCCGGTCAAGAACCTGGTCGGCGAGGTACGGGACGGGGTGCGCGCGCTCTTCTCCCTGCCCGAGGGTTACGAGGTCATCCTCGGCAACGGCGGCTCCACCGCCTTCTGGGACGTGGCGACGCACGGACTGATCGAGTCGAAGTCCCAGCACCTGAACTTCGGCGAGTTCTCGTCCAAGTTCGCCAAGGCCGCGAAGCTCGCGCCCTGGCTGTCCGACCCCACCGTCATCGCCTCCGACCCGGGCACCCACCCGGACCCGCGGGCCGAGGCGGGCGTCGACGTCTACGCCTTCACGCACAACGAGACCTCCACGGGTGTCGCGGCGCCGGTCAAGCGCGTCGCGGGCGCCGACGAGGGCGCGCTCGTCCTGGTGGACGCCACCTCGGGCGCGGGTGGCCTGCCGGTCGACATCACCGAGTCCGACGTCTACTACTTCGCCCCGCAGAAGTCCTTCGCCTCCGACGGCGGCCTGTGGATCGGCGTGTTCTCCCCGGCGGCGCTGGAGCGCGCGGCCCGGATCCACGCCTCGGGCCGGCACGTCCCGGAGTTCTTCTCGCTGCCGACGGCGATCGACAACTCCCTGAAGAACCAGACGTACAACACCCCGGCGCTGGCCACCCTCTTCCTGCTGAACGAGCAGCTGAAGTGGATGAACACCCAGGGCGGCCTGGACTTCACGACGGGCCGCACGGCCGCGTCCTCCGGCCACCTCTACGGCTGGGCCGACGAGTCGAAGTACGCGACCCCGTTCGTCACGGACCCGGCGAAGCGCTCGCAGGTCATCGGCACGATCGACTTCGCGGACGAGATCGACGCGGCGGCCGTCGCCAAGGTGCTGCGCGCCAACGGCATCGTCGACACCGAGCCGTACCGCAAGCTGGGCCGCAACCAGCTCCGCGTGGCGATGTTCCCGGCGATCGACCCGGCGGACGTGCAGGCGCTGACGGCGTGCGTCGACTACGTGATCGAGAAGCTTTAGCCCTTCGGTTCTCCGCTGTACGGAGACGGCCCGGCACCTCGCGTGGGTGC
>NZ_JBHXJG010000200.1:0-13795 GCF_042723425.1 Streptomyces sp. NPDC058375
GGGAAGCAGTCGGCGAGGCGGCGGGTGTCGACGAGGACGACGGCGCCGATGGCGCCGCGGACCAGGTCGTCCCACATGAACCAGAAGCGGTCCTGCCCGGGCGTACCGAACAGGTACAGGATCAGGTCCTGGTCCAGGGTGATACGTCCGAAGTCCATGGCCACCGTCGTGGTGGTCTTGTCCCCGGTGTGGGTCAGATCGTCGATGCCCGCCGAGGCGGACGTCATCACGGCTTCGGTGCGCAGCGGGTTGATCTCCGAAACGGCACCGACAAACGTGGTCTTACCCACGCCGAAGCCCCCTGCCACCACGATCTTCGCCGAGGTAGTGGAGCGGGCCGCTCCGCCGCTAGAGCTTGCGAAGTCCACTGAGCACCCTTTCGAGCAGTGTCACATCTGGCTGGCCGCCGGCGGCCTCGTCGCCGCCGGGCTGATGGATAGCGACGAGTCCGGCCTCGGCCAGGTCGGCGACGAGGATCCGGGCAACGCCGAGGGGGATCGAGAGAAGGGCCGAGATCTCGGCGACCGACTTGATCTCGATGCAGAGCCGGCAGATCCGCTGATGCTCGGGCAACTGCCCTTGCAGCCGGGCCGGATCGGCCGTGGTGCTGACCAGCGCCTCGATGGCGAGCTGGTAGCGCGGTCGGGTCCGGCCGCCGGTCATGGCGTACGGACGGACCAGCGGGTTGTGCGCGGCGGGCTTGGCGGGCTCGGGAGCCCGCCGCTGCTGCACCGGCTGAATGCGCGGCTGCTGGGGCGCGTCGAACCGCTGGGGCGGCTGCGGTTGCTGCGGCCACCCCGACCCCGGCTGCTGCGGGGGCCACTCGGACCCCTGGCCGCCCTGAGCACCCTGCTGGTGCTGCGGCTGCTGGTATGGCTGATACTGCCCGGGTCCTTGACCACCGGCTGCGGCGGGGAAGCCGAAACGGTTGTCACCGCGCTCACCCGGAACCCTCTGGTCACCGTTGTATGAGTGCCCGCCTGTGGGTGCTGCCACGTTTCCTCCTCCGACTGCCGGTCGCCGATCCCAGTGGGGCCGCGCCACCGCACTTTATGGCGCGGTGGCGAGAAACGCACTGTCTGTCTACTAGTTAAGAAGACTTCCCTGAAGTTCGGCGCGGAGGTCCGGAGTCAGGACACTGCCCGCACGGTCCACCAAAAGGGCCATTTCGTACCCGACCAGACCGATGTCGGCGTCCGGGTGGGCCAGAACGGCGAGCGAGGATCCGTCGGAGATGGACATGATGAACAGGAATCCCCGCTCCATCTCCACAACGGTCTGATTCACGGCGCCGCCCTCGAAGATCCGCGAGGCGCCCGCGGTCAGCGACGTCAGACCGGAGGCGACGGCCGCCAGCTGGTCGGCGCGGTCGCGCGGGAAACCCTCGGACATCGCCAGCAGGAGTCCGTCGGCGGAGACCACCACCGTGTGCGACACCCCGGGGGTGTTGTCCACGAAATTGGTGATCAACCAGTTGAGATTCTGCGCCGCCTGGCTCATCGGGCTCACACTAACGCTCCTGGTTGTAGGTGGTACTGGTGTCCGACCCCGCGCTGCGTCCCCGCTGGATGCCCCGCCGCAGGTTGCTCAACCTGCCGCGGACGTCCTCGGGGGCGCGGGAGACCTGTGGGCCGCCCTGCTGGGTCTGCTCCGCCGTGCCCTCGACCAGGTTGGCCTTGGGTACGCGCCGGGGGAGACCGGAGGGGGTGATTCCGCCTGCCTTCGGCTCACGGAGCTTCTCGGCCCGCTCCCAGCGCTCGTCGTTCGTCGAGCGCCAGTCGTCGGTGCCGTCCCCGTCCGTCTGCGGGTCCTGCCGCTGCTCCTGCTGCGGCTGCCGCTGCGGAGTCGGAGCGGGCTGGTCGTTGCCGCGGCCGCCGGGGCCGGGCTGCCAGTGCTGCTGACCGCCGCGGCGCGGCAGACCGGCTTCGGTCAGCTCGTGGCCGACGTTCGGGGTGGGCCCCGGACGGTCGAAGCCTACGCGCTCCGAAGGCTCCGCGGGCGGGCTCGGAACAGATTCCGGTTCGGCGGGGGCAATCGGCTCATATGTGTCTCGGAAACCGCTCTGAACAGGCCAATCATCCTGGTGGGACTGGTCCGCCGAGCCCGCGTACGGGTCGGCGAACTGACCCTGCCGGCCCTCCGGAACGGCATATGCCGACTCCGCGTGACCGTCCTGCGGGTGCTGCTGCGCCTGCTGCTGCGCCTGCTGGTCCTGCTGTGCGTAGCCGTCCTCGGCGCCGTACTGCTGCTGCTCGTACGACCCCTGGTACTGCTGCTGCGCCTGCTGCCCGTACTGGTCCTGGCCGTAGTGCTCGTCGGCGTAACCCTGCTGCGGCTGCTGCTGGTCGCCGTACGGGTCGCCCGCGTACGACTCCGGTGCGTAGCCCTGCTGTTCCTGGGAGTTGTCCCCGTAGGGGCCGCTGACGCCCGTCTGGGCCTCCAGGGCCGCCCTGCGCTCCTCGCGCATCAGTGAACGGTTGACCGGGTCCAGCTGGCCCGGGTCCGCCGCGATCTCGTAGCGCGAGTCGTCGAAGCCGAGCTCCGCCGCCGTGCGCATCGGAGCCTGCTGCTGCGGCGCCGGCTCGAAGGCCGTCTGCTGCTCGGGGATGATCGAGGAGACGGTGAAGTCGTCCTGGGCGCCGCCCGGTTCGCCGCCGCCACCGTGGGTGATGGCGTCCGGCAGCATGACCAGCGAGGTGGTCCCGGCCTGCTCGCCCGAGGGGCGCAGCTGGACCCGGATGCCGTGTCGGTCGGCCAGTCGGCCGACCACGAACAGGCCCATGCGCTGGGACACCGCGGCGTCCACGGTCGGCGGGTTGGCCAGTTTGTGGTTGATGTCGGCGAAGTCCTCGGCGGTGAGGCCGATGCCCTTGTCGTGGATCTCGACCATGACGCGGCCGTCGGGCAGCCGCGTCGCGGTGACCTTGACCTTGGTCTGCGGCGAGGAGAACGTGGTGGCGTTCTCCAGCAGCTCGGCCAGCAGGTGCACGAGGTCGGTCACGGCCTGGCCGTGGATCTCGCTCTCCGGTACGCCGGTCAGCTGGATGCGCTCGTAGGACTCCACCTCGGAGGAGGCGGCGCGCAACACGTCCACCAGCGGAACCGGCTGGTTCCAGCGGCGGCCGGGCTCCTCGCCCGCGAGGACGAGGAGGTTCTCGCCGTTGCGGCGCATACGGGTCGCCAGGTGGTCCAGCTTGAAGAGGCTCTCCAGCTGGTCCGGGTCGGCCTCGTTGTTCTCCAGGTCGGTGATCAGGGTCAGCTGGCCCTCGATGAGCGACTGGTTGCGGCGCGAGAGGTTGGTGAAGATCGCGTTGACGTTGCCCCGCAGCATGGCCTGCTCGGCGGCGAGCCGGACGGCCTCGCGGTGCACCTGGTCGAAGGCGCGGGCGACCTCGCCGATCTCGTCCTGCGTGGTGATCGGGATGGGCTGCACCCGGGTGTCGACCCGGCCCGGGTCGGTGCGCGAGAGCTGGTCGACGAGGGCGGGCAGACGCTGCTCGGCGATGCCGAAGGCGGCCGTACGCAGCTGGCGCATCGAGCGGCTCATCTGGCGGGCCATGAGCCCGGCCAGGATGAACGCGGCCAGCAGCGCGATGACGACGATGAGCCCGTTGACGATGGCGTCGGTCTTGGCGTCGGAGGAGATGTTCGCCGCCTCGTCCACCGCCTTGGTGACCAGCTCGTCCTCGACGGTGGCGTACCCCTCGAACTTCGCGGTCGCCGCGGCCATCCAGGTCTCGGGCGTGATGCCCTTCTTCGCCAGCTCCGCCGGGTCCTGCCCCTTGCCGATCTCCTGGGCCATGCCGTCGAAGACCGAGCCGTCGATGCTCGGCGGCGCCACGAAGGGCTTGCCCGCGGCCTCGGCCTGCTCCTTGGCGGCCTTCAGCTGCTTGGCGCCCTCGGCGGCCTTGCCGGCCATGACCTGCTTGAGGCGGTCGACGTCGGCCTGGGTGCCGCCGGAGTTGAACTCGCCGAGCGCGATCTGCTCCAGGTAGTTGTACGAGCCGAACGCCTTGACCTGGGCGTCGTAGGTGGCGGGCTTCTCGCTCGGGCGCACCAGCAGGTGCATGCCGATCGAGCGCTGAAGCGATTCTGCAGCCTTGGAAAGCTCGATCGCGTAGACGGTACGGCCGTAGCTGGTGATGTTGCCGGTGCCGAGGCCGAGCTCGTTGGAGAACTCCATCAGCGAGTGCTGGACCTGGACGTAGCCCTCTTCGGTCTTCACCGGGTCCAGGGCCTGCGAATAGGCGGCCTTGCGCAGCTCGGGAAGCTTGGGCTCCTCGCCCTTGAAGAGCTTGAGGCGGCGCTCCAGGCCGGGCTTGGACGGCATCTCCTGCACCGCCGCGTCGAACTTCCGGGCCGCCTCGTCCGTGGTGGCCCGGGACTGCTCGACCACATCGGCGTCACGGTCGCCCGAGAGCAGCGGCTGGGCGGTGAGGTCCCGCTCGTTCAGCAGCGCCTGCCCGTAGTCGGACGCGGCGCGCACGACGACCGCGATCTTCTCGGCCTCCTGCGCCTCGCTCCAGGTGTCGATGGAGCCCTTCACCTGGAAGCCGCCCATGACCAGGCCGACCAGCACAGGGATCAGGAGGATCGCGTTCAGCCGAGTGGCCACCCGCCAGTTGCGCGGGGACAGCCGACTGGTGCTGCCGCCGTCGGCGGGCTCCGGGCCGGACACATCCGCAGGGGACGCCGCAGCGCGCGACGGCGGGGTGAAGTTGCCCCGCTCGGGCTGCGCCGCGGAGCCCTCGTTGCTTCGCCTCACTCGACCAACAACCTCTCGGCGTCGGCACCTACGTTGTGCCGGATTATTTCGTTCAGGGCCGTACTACTGGGGAGTTCGTCGCATTGCAGCACGGGGACCGGCCCCGTTCCAAACACTCGGAACCGCTGATTCCGAGTGGCCCAGACCTCAGATAAAACGGGCATAAAGAGCGAGCCCCGTCAAAAGGCGGGGCTCATGTGAGCGCAGTGGCACCGAATGGATGCGTCGGGTGGCGGTGTGGAGTCAATTCTCTGTCGAAACGTTATGAACGCGGGGGCGGATCGTGTCAAACGACACAGGCCGCCCCCGCGTGACTACTGCAACTTCCGTATGGCGAAATCGACTTACGCCTGGTGGAAGAACTACTTCAAGCGTGCCATCAGAGCGTGCTCGACCAGCGTGATCAGGCCGCTCTTGGCGTCCGCCCGGTGCCGGGCGTCCGTCGTGATGATGGGCGCGTCGGGCCCGATCTGGAGCGCTTCGCGCACCTCGTCGGGGGTGTAGGGCTGGTGTCCGTCGAAGCCGTTGAGGGCGATGACGAAGGGGAGCCCGCTGTTCTCGAAGTAGTCGACGGCGGGGAAGCAGTCGGCGAGGCGGCGGGTGTCGACGAGGACGACGGCGCCGATGGCGCCGCGGACCAGGTCGTCCCACATGAACCAGAAGCGGTCCTGTCCGGGCGTACCGAACAGGTACAGGATCAGGTCCTGGTCGAGCGTGATGCGGCCGAAGTCCATGGCGACGGTGGTCGTCGTCTTGTCCCCGGTGTGGGTCAGATCGTCGATGCCCGCGGACGCGGACGTCATGACGGCCTCGGTGCGCAGCGGGTTGATCTCCGACACGGCCCCGACGAACGTGGTCTTGCCCACGCCGAAGCCGCCCGCCACCACGATCTTCGCCGAGGTGGTGGCGCGGCCCGTACCGCCGCTAGAGCTTGCGAAGTCCACTGAGCACCCTTTCGAGCAGTGTCACATCCGGCGCGCCGCCGGCCTCTCCGTTGCCCGGCTGGTGGATGGCCACCATGCCGGCTTCCGCCAGGTCCGCCACCAGGATCCGGGCGACGCCGAGCGGCATCGACAGCAGCGCCGACACCTCCGCCACCGACTTGACCTCACGGCAGAGGTGGCAGATCCGCTGGTGCTCGGGGAGCAGGGTTCCCAGATGCGCGGGGTCTGCCGTCGTGCTGACCAGAGCCTCTATCGCGAGCTGGTAGCGCGGCCGGGTCCGGCCGCCGGTCATGGCGTAAGGACGAACCAGCGGCTGGTCGCCTTCCCCGTCGTACGACGCGTGGTGCAGTGCGCCGTACGGATCGGGTGAGGCGGGTGGCGGGGTCATGAATCCTCCGGGCGTGACAGCAGGTTCTCGGCTTGCCGTCTGCAAGGGGCCGGCGAGGGGACTAAAGCGGCCTGTCGGGTGAGGGTTGTGGGCATTACCTGGGGGGATCGTGTCGGGAATCCGCTGGATGGCCGCCTAGTGGAGCAGACTGCCTTGGAGCTCGGCGCGGAGGTCGGGCGTGAGGACGGTGCCGGCGCGGTCGACCAGGAGGGCCATCTCGTACCCGACCAGACCGATGTCGGCGTCCGGGTGGGCGAGGACGGCCAGGGACGAGCCGTCGGAGATGGACATGAGGAAGAGGAATCCCCGCTCCATCTCCACAACCGTCTGACTGACGGCGCCGCCCTCGAAGATCCGGGACGCACCCGCGGTCAGCGAGGTGAGACCCGACGCGACAGCGGCGAGCTGGTCGGCGCGGTCGCGCGGGAATCCTTCGGACATCGCCAGCAGCAGGCCATCCGCGGAGACCACCACCGTGTGGGACACCCCTGGGGTGTTGTCCACGAAGTTGGTGATCAGCCAGTTCAGATTCTGCGCGGCCTGACTCATGGGGCTCAACTAACGCTCCTGCTGGTGAGTGGGGCCGAGATGGATACTGCCGGTCTGCTGGCCGTTGTTGGCCTGCCGACCCTGCTGGATGCCCCGGCGGAGATTGGTCAGACGACCGCGCACGTCATCGGGCGCACGCGAAACCTGAGGTCCGGACTGGTGATTCTGCTGCTGCGCGGTCCCCGGTACCAAATTGGCGCGGGGAACACGGCGGGGCAGCCCGGAAGTGGTGACCCCGCCGGCGGCGGGCTTCTTGACCCGCTCGGCCTGGCGTACGAGTTCGTCGTTGGGCGAGGCCCGCCAGGAACTGGTGACCGAGGTGTCGGCCGCACCACGCCGAGGCATGGGCGGGACCGGCACACCGGCTGCCTCCGGAGCGGCCGGCGCCTGCGGTTCGGCGGGCGGCTGCTGGCCGCCCTGGCCCGGACCGTGGAACCAGTTCGTCTCCAGGGTGTCGTACAGCGGCGTACGCCCGTCCCCGGGGCCGGCCGGCGGCAGGGCCTCCGGCTGCTGGGGGGGCGCCGGACGGTACGGAGTCTCGCCCGCCGGGGAGGCGGACGGACGCGGCGCACCGAAGTCGTTGCCCTCCGGACCGCGGCGGCGCGGCGCGGGCAGCTGCTGGCCCTGGTCCGGCCGGCCCTGGCCCTGGTGGGGCTGGTGCGGGACACCGAAGTCGGGCCGGGCGAACTGCGCGGTGCTCGCCGGGTCCTGGCCCTGCGGAGCCTGCTGCTGGTACGAGCGGTCCTGGGGAGCCGCCGGGCCCGAGAAGTCGGGCCGGGCGAACTCGGAGGTCGCGCCGGGGCCCTGGGGGTCGTCGGAGGGCCGCTGGTTCAGCGGCGCGTTGAACGACGGGTCCTGGCCGGGGCCCGCCGGACGGGCGAACTGCCCGGTCGCGTCGTGCTCCTCGTGACCGCGCGGGGTGTCGGCGCCCCAGCTGGTGGTCGCCGGACGCTGCGGCTGCGGGTTGCCCCCGGGCAGTTCGGCACGCGGTCCACCGGGCGGCGGCAGCTGACGGCCGGGGCCGCCGGGCTGCTGGAAACCGCCCTGGGCGGGGCCGCCCTGCTCCTGCTGGGCCTGGGGCTGCTGCGCCCCGGGGCCCTGCTGGTTCGACGGGTTCTGCTGGCCCTGCTGGTTCTGCCAGCCGGACGGGGCCTGCTGGTTCTGGTTCTGCGGGGCGAACTGGCCCGGGCGGCCGTTCTGTCCGGGGGAGGACGGAGCGCCGTGCCCGAACAGGTTGGGCTGCGCCCCGTCGCCGCGGCCGGGCGCGTCGCCCTGGGGGCCGCGGGCGCCGATCCGGGCGCTGTTGCCGAAGGCGCCGGAGAGGCCGCCGCCCTGACGCTGCGGGGCCTGGCCCTGACCGGGAAAGTCCTGGCCGGGGCCGCCGTTGTTCGGCTGGCCGCCGCCCTGCGGGCCCTGCGGCCGGCCGGCGGAGCCGTCCCGGGCCGGCAGTGCCGCCCGGGGGCCGGCGCCCGCGCCGACCTGGCCGCGCTGACCGCCCGGTCCGCCGCCGAGGCTCTTGGCGCCCGGACCGCCCGGACCGCTGCCGAGACCCGCGCGCTGGCCGTTGCCCGCGCCGTTCCCGTTGCCCGCGAGCAGACCGCCCGGGGCGCCGGACTGCTGCCCGGGGCCCTGCTTGGACGGCGGCTGCTTGCCGCCGTGCGCGACGTCGACGGGCAGCATGACCAGCGCGGTCGTACCGCCGGAGTCGGAGGGGCGCAGCTGGATCCGGATGCCGTGACGCAGCGACAGCCGGCCGACCACGAACAGACCCATGCGGCGGGAGACGGAGACGTCCACCGTCGGCGGCTGCGCGAGCCGCTCGTTGATCGCGGCGAGGTCCTCGGGGGAGAGGCCGATGCCGGTGTCGTGGATCTCGACGAGCACCCGCCCGTCGGGCAGCGCGTGACCGGTGACCTTGACCTTCGTCTGCGGCGAGGAGAACGACGTCGCGTTCTCCAGCAGCTCGGCGAGCAGGTGCACGAGGTCGTTGACGACGCGTCCGGCGACCTCGGTGGCGGGCACCGCGGAGAGTTCGATGCGCTCGTACTGCTCCACCTCGGAGGCGGCGGCACGGAGCACGTCGACCAGCGGGACGGGGCGGGTCCACCGACGGCCCGGCTCCTCGCCCGCGAGGACGAGGAGGTTCTCGCCGTTACGGCGCATACGGGTCGCGAGGTGGTCGAGCTTGAAGAGCGAGGACAGCTGGTCCGGGTCGGCCTCGCGCGACTCCAGCTCGGAGATGAGCGAGAGCTGGCGCTGGATGAGGCCCTGCGAGCGGCGCGAGAGGTTGGTGAACATCGCGTTGACGTTGCCCCGGAGGAGGGCCTGCTCGGCGGCGAGGCGGACGGCCTCGCGGTGCACGTCGTCGAAGGCCGCGGCCACCTGGCCGATCTCGTCCCGGGAGTGCACGCCGACCGACTCGACGGAGGTGTCGACGTCCTGCGGGTCGGTCTCGGAGAGCTGCTTGACGAGTTCGGGCAGCCGGTCCTGGGCGACCCGGGTGGCGGTGTCCTGGAGGCGGCGCAGCGAGCGGATCATGGAGCGGGCCACCACGAAGGCGCCGACGAGCGAGACGCCGAGCACGATGAAGATGACCGCACCGTTGATGATCGCGTCGCGCTGGGAGGCCTGGCGCAGTTCGCGGGCCTTGGCCTCCATGTCGCTGAGGAGGGTGGCCTCGATCGTCTCCATGGCCTTGATCTTGATGGTGCTCTGGTCGTACCAGTCCAGGTACGACCGGACCTGCTTGCCCTCGATCCCGTTCGTGGTGTCCAGGATCCGCTTGGCGTACATGTTCCCGGCGTTGATCTCCGGGTTGCCGTTGTCCAGGGGCGCCATGAGCTCTTCGGCGCTCTGCCCGGTCGTCGCGTAGATCTGCTTGAACGAGGTGAGGGCGCGGGACTCCTTGGCGAGCGCGTTGGAGCCGAACTGCCGGTCGTTCTGGTTCAGGTGCGGTTCCTTGACCGAACCGCCGGGCAGCGCCGCGGCGATGATCGCGCGCTGGACCGAGGCGTACTCCTTGGCGGAGGAGAACGCCGCCAGGGCCCGGGTCCGCTTGATCATGTCCGGGTTGCTGGTCGCCTGCGCCATGTCCTGCGAGAGGCTCAGCAGCGAGGTGATCAACTGGCTGTACTGGTCGACCGTGTTGAGACTCGGCGCGCCCTCTTCGTACGCCGTCTTGCGGATCGTACGGATGGTGCCGAGCTGGGAGGCGATCGACGAGATGCTCGCGTGGATGCTCTCCAGCGAGTCGTCGCCCTCGGAGTCACCGATCGAGTCGGTCTCGTCGAGGAAGGCGTTCTTGGCCCGGTCGGTCTTGTCCCGGGGCCCGGTGACCTTGTAGTCGGTGGGCTTGGACTTGTTCGACAGCGGACCGGCCGACTGGTCGCGCTCCACCTGGAGCGCCTGGGCGAGCGAGGTCGCCTGCTTGGTCATCTTCGTCAGCAGCTGCATGTGCTCCAGCTGCTGCATGTCGGTCATCGACTCCTGGATCCGCAGACCGCCGAGGCTGGTCGCGGCGACCACCGGGAGGGCGAGGAGCGAGACCAGTCGCGTACTGATGCGCCAGTTACGGAGCGCTATTCGCGAGCCCGTGTCGACCGGGCCACGCGGCTGTGCGGGCGTGTTCGGCTCCGCGCCGGTGCTCGTCGTGGAGCCCGGGCGCTGCGCACGGTCGCTGTTGTCACCGGCAGCGGCCGGCCCGGGGCTCTGGGCGTGCTGGGGCGAGGAACCGCGGTCGGTCCCGCCGCGCGGCTCCTGTTCCGCCGGAGCGCTGCCATCCCTCTTGAAACGTCCCTGCACTAGCGTCGCAACCTCTGGACCAGGCGTCCCGCCCGCGTGTGCGGACAGAGACGGTGTCGGCGTCGTGGGGCGCTGGACGCGCCCCATGGTGGTCGTATGAGTGACCGGCGTACTTCCCCCTCCCGCCGCCACTCGGCGCTGCGTTGCGCCCCTGCGCGCCGGCCTGAAACCCGCGGCGGTGCGTGGAATTCCAGCACAGTGCAGGATCTCCAACAAGGCCCATGTACCGGGCTGTGACCTGCGTGACACGTTGTGATGAACGAGTAACAAGCAGTGGAGAGTGATCGTGGGTAAAGCGGACTATTCAGGAGCAGTTACCTAGGGGCGGGGGGTGTCCTAGCTGCGATGATCAGGAGCGGAATGGTGGATTCGGTAATGCAATGTCCGTTTTCTGGACCACGGCGGTCTGCCCGTATTGGGTCAAATGTCGATTAGTTCGTGAGCAAACTCACATGATGATCGTCGCCTCATCCCGGCTCCGGCGGGGAATCGGATGTTTAGCCTGACGCTTTACAGGGATGGCGAATCCGACAAGCCGGCGCCGCGACGAGCGACGCCCTCACCGACAGGGTCCTGACGGCAGATGAAGACGACGACGATGTTCCGCAACATTGCCAACCCCCGGCGCACCACGCTGGCGCACCTCAAGGACGCCGAAGCGCTGCAGACGCCGCTGACGCCGGAGCACGCCGCCGACCTGCCGAACGTCACGGCCAACCCGCGCCGCACCATCCTCATGGAAGCCCCGGTCGCGGTCGCCCAGTAGGTCACCGGGCAATGCGCGAGGCTGTGCCCCCTCACGGCGCCAGCGCCTCGCCCGGCCCGGATCGCCCCGTCGCGCCGCCCAGCACGCACGCTCGCGGCGTTGGCCAAACGCCCTGGTAGCTCCGCTACAAGGGCCTTCGGCCGCCTTGCGATCGCACGCACTGGACGACGCTCCTTTCGGGGCGATCCGCGCCGGGCGAGGCGCTAGCCTGGAGCGTCAGTCTTCAGCCAGCCAGCAAGTGAGGGGCGACAGCATCCCGTGCGCATCGCCAGGTTCTCCATCGACGGCAATGTCGCCTTCGGCGCCGTCGAGGGGCAGGGCACCGTGGAATCCGGTGACCTCGTCCTCGACATCATCAAGGGCATTCCGTACGCCGACTTCGAGCTCTCGGGCACCAAGGTCCCGCTGAACAAGGTCCGGCTGCTGCCCCCCGTGCTCCCCAACAAGGTCGTGGCCATCGGCCGCAACTACGCGGAGCACGCCGCCGAACTCGGCCACGAGGTCCCCGAAGCGCCGATCACCTTCTTCAAGCCCACCACCTCGGTGATCGGCTCCGGCGACGCGATCGAGTACCCCTCCTTCTCCGAAGAGCTGCACCACGAGGCCGAGCTGGCCGTGGTCATCGGCCGCATGTGCCGCGAGGTCCCCCGCGAGCGCGTCAAGGACGTCGTCTTCGGCTACACCTGCGCCAACGACGTCACCGCCCGCGATGTGCAGAAGCGCGAGAAGCAGTGGGCCCGCGCCAAGGGCTTCGACACCTCCTGCCCGCTGGGCCCCTGGGTGGAGACCGACGTGGACCCCCACGACCTCACCATCCAGGCTACGGTCAACGGCGAGCAGCGACAGCTCGGCCGCACCAGCGACATGGTCCGCTCCGTCGAGGACCTGATCGTCCACATCACGGAGGCCATGACGCTGCTCCCGGGCGACGTGATCCTCACGGGCACCCCCGCAGGGGTCGGACCCCTGCACGTCGGCGACGAGGTCGCCGTCACCATCGAAGGCATCGGCACTCTCACCAACAAGGTGATCAAGCGTGGCTAACGCACCCTCCCCCAAGCTCTCGGCTCCGCTCGACCAGGGGGCTCCCCCTCGCGTCCGGTTCTGTCCCTCCCCGACCGGCAACCCCCACGTGGGCCTGGTCCGGACGGCCCTGTTCAACTGGGCCTTCGCCCGGCACCACCAGGGCACCCTGGTCTTCCGGATCGAGGACACCGACGCGGCGCGCGACTCCGAGGAGTCCTACCAGCAGCTGCTCGACTCGATGCGCTGGCTGGGCCTGGACTGGGACGAGGGCCCCGAGATCGGCGGCCCGCACGCGCCCTACCGCCAGTCGCAGCGGATGGACCTGTACAAGGACGTCGCCGAGAAGCTCCTCGCCGCCGGGTACGCCTACCCCTGCTACTGCACCACCGAGGAGCTGGACACCCGCCGCGACGCCGCCCGCGCGGCCGGGAAGCCGTCCGGTTACGACGGCCACTGCCGCGACCTCACCGCAGAGCAGATCGCCGCGTACGAGGCCGAGGGCCGCAGCTCGATCGTCCGCTTCCGGATGCCCGACGAGGCCATCACCTTCACCGACCTGGTCCGCGGCGACATCACCGTCCAGCCGGAGAACGTCCCCGACTACGGCATCGTCCGCGCAAACGGAGCCCCGCTCTACACGCTGGTCAACCCGGTCGACGACGCGCTGATGGAGATCACCCACGTCCTGCGCGGTGAGGACCTGCTCTCCTCCACCCCGCGCCAGATCGCCCTGTACCGGGCGCTCATCGAGCTGGGCATCGCCAAGGACACCCCCGCCTTCGGCCACCTGCCGTACGTCATGGGCGAGGGCAACAAGAAGCTCTCCAAGCGCGACCCGCAGGCCTCGCTCAACCTCTACCGGGAGCGTGGCTTCCTCCCCGAGGGGCTGCTGAACTACCTCTCGCTGCTCGGCTGGTCGATCGCCGAGGACCGCGACATCTTCTCGATGGACGAGCTGATCGCCGCGTTCGACATCAAGGACGTCAACGCCAACCCGGCCCGCTTCGACCTCAAGAAGTGCGAGCACATCAACGCCGAGCACATCCGCATGCTGGACGTGAAGGCGTTCACCGAGGCGTGCGGCCCCTGGCTGAAGGCCCCCTTCGCGCCTTGGGCCCCCGAGTCCTTCGACGCGGAGAAGTGGACGCGGATCGCCCCGTACGCCCAGACCCGGGTCACGGTCCTCTCCGACATCACCGACAACGTCGACTTCCTCTTCCTCGACGAGCCGGTGGAGGACGAGGCGTCCTGGACCAAGGCGATGAAGGGCGACCCGGTGGCCCTGCTCACCACCGCCCGCGCCAACCTGGAGGCGGCCGACTGGAGCGACCCGGAGTCGCTGAAGAACGCCGTCCTCACCGCCGGCGAGGCCCACGGCCTCAAGCTCGGCAAGGCCCAGGCCCCGGTCCGCGTCGCCGTCACCGGCCGCACGGTCGGCCTGCCGCTCTTCGAGTCCCTGGAGATCCTGGGCCGCGACAAGAGCCTGGCCCGCGTGGACGCGGTGCTGGCCAAGCTGACCGCGTAGGCGACAGCACACCCCCGAGGAGGGCCGCAGC
>NZ_JBHXJG010000201.1:0-13791 GCF_042723425.1 Streptomyces sp. NPDC058375
CACCCCCCAGGTCATCCCTTCGACAGGGGGCAACAGTCATACCGGACCCGGAGGCCAGCGGCCCCATTGCAGGACCACGAAAAACATAACGGGGCATGCTGCCCTGTGCCACCGTGCCTTGATCATGTCCCAACGAACCTTGACGCACGCGGGTTTGCATCAGCGAAGTTTGATTACGCCTGGTCAGGGGCGCAGCAAGGTGCTGTCCCTCACGGAGTTTCGCCATCCGTCAGCTTAGCCGTCGGCGGTGACGTGCCACGGCGAATCGCGGGTAATCGCCCACTCGCGGCTGCGGCTGACGGTGCCCAGCCCCAACCTATGGAAGAGGTCAGGCTATGGAGACCCTCTACCTGGCCGCCGACAGTCCGACGCCCTTCTGGCCAACTGGGGCGATCATGATCGTCGTCATCACCCTGGTCACCGTATAAATCGGGGCATGGCGTAGTCGCAGGGTAAAGCAAGGCAAGAGGTACTAGGGCACACGTCGACACGGCCGACTGGCACGGGCGTCACCGTGGGGAAGTCATCACAATGAGTGAGCTGCCTCCCGGCGTTGAAGGCGTCGTTCTCGGGGATGTGGTGGCGGGCCATGAGGATGCCCACTGGCCGGCGCACTGGCGAGCCAAGACGGTCCACACCGGCGCGTTCTCCCGCTTCGACGGCCGCCCGCCCCCGTGCCCGCCGAGACCCCCACGGGGCGGGGGCGCCCGTGGCAGGTGCTGCTGCTGATGGGCTCCGGCGGGAGCGACGTCTTGCCCGGCGAGGTGAAGGCCGCGCAAGCGGCGACCCCCGGCTGGGAGTGGACGACGCTCGGCGGTCGGAGCGGCTGGTCGACCGATCCATGGCCCGCCCTGTGCGCAGCAGACGTCGTGGTCACCCACGCGGGCCAGAATGCCGTCGCCGAGTGCGCCGCCGCGCGCCGCCCGGCCATCGTCATCCCGCAGGAGCGGCCCTTCGGCGAACAGACAGCGACGGGGCGCGCCCTGACGCGTGGCCGACTCGCCGCGGTCGCCGACCGGTGGCCGGCGGCCGAGGAGTGGCCCGCACTGCTCGAACAGGTCCGCGCCCTCGGCGGGGACCTGTGGTCACGCTGGGCGCCGGGCGACGGCGCCGCCCAGGCCGCGACCGCCCTTGCCGCCGCAGCCCAAGGAGAGCGAGCCCTCTGATGCGCACCGCCGTGATCACCCTCGCCGCCGGCCCGCATCGGCATCTTGCCCTGCAACAGGCCGGGCTGGCGGCCGGCTCACGCACGCCGGACCAGTACATCGTCGTCGCTATGGACGACGCGGGCCTGCGTGCCGTCCTCGCCGACCGGCGGCCCGCCGCGACCATCGTCGACTGCCCGGTGCGCGACGGGGCCCTGCCGCTGGCCCGGGCCCGGAACCTCGGCGCCGCCCACGCCCTGGAGCACGGCGCCGAGTACTGGTCTTCCTGGATGTCGACTGCGTCCCCGGTGAACGGCTTCTCGACCGCTACGCACAGGTGGCCCGCGGCCCCGCCCACCGGCACTCCCTGCTCTGCGGTACCGTCGCTTACCTGCCGCCCCCGCCCCCGGCCGGCTACCGCCTGACCGACCTGCCGAGGCTCGCCGGGCCCCACCCCGCCCGTCCGGCTCCCGCGCCCGACGAAACTCAAGAGGGCACGGACCACACGCTGTTCTGGTCACTGTCCTTCGCCCTGACCGCCGACACCTGGCACGCCGTCGGCGGCTTCAGCGAGGAGTACGAGGGGTAAGGCGGAGAGGACACCGACTATGGCCAGCGGGCCCGCGCGGCCGGCGTCCCGCTCACCTGGGTGGGCGGCGCACCAGCCTTCCACCAGCACCACCCGGTCTCCAGCCCGCCGGTAGGGCATCTCGACGACATCCTGCGCAACGCCGAAATCTTCCACCGCCGCTGGAGGTGGTGGCTTATGGCCGACTGGCTCGACGCGTTCGCAGACCGCGGACTGATCCGCTGGAACCGATCCAGCTCACGTCGGGAACGCACTCCGCCCACCAAAGCCGACGCGACCACGACGGACCCTGGGCTGCATCGGCCATGACGGAGCACACCACGCAAGGGTCCATCACCGCCGTCGTGAGAGGCGAGCCCCAAATGCTTCCACGGCGCACAAGTACACCCATGTGGTCGCCGGGCCCGTGGCTGTCGGCATCTTCCCCACGGAACGAGGAACACGCACTGCATGAACACGCACCGCACATCCGCCCCTGAGCCGCTTCCGGGCCGCGACGAGTCGTACTGGATGGCCACGAGCCCGCCCACATCTTTGCCCCCGCTTCCCGCGGACACGGAGACGGACGTGGTGGTCGTGGGCGGCGGCATCGCCGGGCTCAGCACCGCCTGGGAACTCGTCCGCACCGGGCTTCGTGTGGTCCTCCTGGAGGCCGACCGCATCGCCGCCGGCGTCACCGGCCACACCACCGCCAAGGTCTCCGCCCTGCACGGCCTGGTCTACGGCCGGCTCCTGCGTACCCGTGGGCTCGATGCCGCCCGCATGTACGCCCGTTCACAACAAGGTGCCGTCGAACGGATCGCCGCTGTCCGCGACGAGCTGGACATCGACTGCGCGTGGGAGCGACGCCCGGCCTTCACCTACACCACGCAGCCCGAGAACCGTTCCGCACTGCAGGCAGAGGCATCCGCAGCCCAGGATGCGGGGCTGGACGCCCGGTACGTCGAACAGACCGGGCTGCCCTTCGACGTGGCGGGAGCGGTGCAGGTCGAGGGACAGGCCCAGTTCCACCCCCGGGCCTATCTCCTCGCCCTGGCCGACGACTTCCGGGCGCACGGCGGGATGATCCATGAACGGAGCCGGGTAACGGGCCTGCACGAGGGAACCCCCTGCCGGGTCACCACCGAGGCCGGACACACGGTGACCGCGCGGCACGTTGTTGTCGCCACCCACTATCCCGTCTTCGACCGGGCCCTGTTGTTCGCCCGCCTCTCACCACGCCGGGAACTCGTCGTCGCCGCGCCCCTCGCCGCCGACCAGGATCCGGCCGGCATGTACCTCACGCAGGACGACGGCAAACGGTCCGTACGCACCGCGCCTCACGGCGACGACGGACAACGGCTGCTGATCGTGACCGGTGAAGGTTTCACCCCGGGTGAGGGCGACCCGGCCGCCGGCTTCGCGCGCCTCGACGCGTGGATGCACGCTCACTTCCCCGTGGGCGACACCGCCTACCGCTGGGCGGCCCAGGACAACGACGTCAGCGACACCGTGCCGATGATCGGCCGCTACCACCCGGGCGCCCGGCACACCTACGTCGCCACGGGCTTCGGTGGATGGGGCATGAGCGGCGGGGTGCTGGCCGGACAGCTCCTCACCCGGCTCATCCACGATGAGGAGCCGGTGTGGGCGGGTCTGTACGACCCGCGAAGGCTCTGGAGCGCGGTGCGCGAGGCCCCCGCTTTGCTCAAGCAACAGGCCGACGTGGCGCGTCATTTCGTGGGTGACCGCCTCGCCACCACCCACGTCGACTCGGTCGCCGAGATCGCCCCGGGTACGGGAGCGGTGGTACGGATCCACGGCAGCCGGTGCGCCGTCTACCGTGACGAGGCCGGTACCGCGCACGCCGTCTCGGCCCGCTGCACCCACCTCGGCTGTCTGGTCGCCTTCAACGCGGCCGAGACGGCCTGGGAGTGCCCGTGTCACGGCTCCCGGTTCGCCACGGACGGATCGGTCCTCCAGGGCCCCGCCACCCAACCACTCGCGCCTCGCAACCCGACGGAGAAGTAGCACTCTGTTCTGGCCGCCGTTGGGCATCGCATCGCCTACGTGAGTGGTCCGGGCGGCGTCCACCTGCAATGGGGCTGGGGCCAACGGAGTGCAGGGCGCGGCAGGGGCCGATGGCCGCTCTCGCCGCACTGCGCGCCCTACTCATCCGTTCGGTCGCTGTCTGCTCGCACACCTACCAGGACTCCGCGTCAGATGGGACCACTCCGGATCCTGGATGAGAGGTTCACCGGAGGGTACGCGGAAGGGCGTCGGGCAGCCCGCCCGGTGGCCCGCATCGGTCTGGAAGGAGTACGTCATGCCGCAGCGTTCCAGCAAGAAGCGTGAGCGTCAGTACGAGCACATCAAGGAAGGCGCGGAGAAGCGCGGGACCTCCGAGGGCCGTGCGAAGGAGATCGCGGCGCGCACCGTGAACAAGGAGCGGGCTCGTTCCGGCGAGTCGAAATCGGCCGGCAAGACTTCCACGCGGGACAAGAAATCCGCGTCGCAGCGCGGCGGCGAGCGCTCCCACACCGGCTCCCAGGGGCCGACAAAGGATCAGTTGTACGCGGAGGCCAAGAAGCACAACATCGACGGCCGGTCGTCCATGAACAAACAGCAACTGGCCAAGGCCCTCGGCCGCTGACCGACAACCCCGGGGGCCGGGGCGGGCCCGCCGCCCCGGTATCGGCGGACGCCACGTGATGAAGGAGGCCCATGAGCGCCCACCGTCCCAAGCACGAGCCCGCACAGGACGAGGAGCACCCCGCCACGGCCGGCGAGGAGGTTCCGCACGAGGCGGAAGGGGCCGCGACGAGCGTGGCGGACGTCGGGGGGCGGGGGGCTGATGCGCTGTGCCCGAACGAGGACGCGCAGGAAGACGTCCACCATCGCGGGGCTTGACCTCTGCCCTCGCAAGATCCGTTCTCAACCCATCCGCGTACTCGCGCATCTGTGTACATCTCAGCACCCGGTGCACGGCAAGTTCGCAGCAGACGGAGGCTCTACGTGTTCGACAGCAGCTTGGCATTGATGGCCCAGGGATACGCGTGGTTGCCCGATCGTCGTCGACGCAGCGGCGGCAAGCCGGTGCACTGTCGCCTCATGGGTAAGAACGCTGTGGCCCTCCATGGCCCTGAAGCCGTGCGCTTCTTCTACGACGAGAGCCACATCGAGCGCCATGGCGCGTTGCCGGGCCCCGTTCTCGACACTCTCTTCGGACGAGGGGCCGTGCACACTCTCGACGACCGGCGTCATCGGGTACGCAAGGCTCTGTTCATGTCCCTGCTCACAGACCGAGGCGGGCTCAGCTCCCTTGCGGGGCACCTGAGGGCTGAGTGGGACCTTGCCCGGCAGCGGTGGGCAGGCCGCGACCAGGTAGTGCTCTTCGATGAGTCGAGCCTGCTGCTCACGCGCGCCGTCTGCGCCTGGTCCGGCGTGCCCCTCAACGACGTCGGCACCGAGGAGATGGCCCACGACCTGGTGGCCATGGTCGACGGCTTCGCCTCGCCCGGGCCCCGTCACCTGCGGGCCCGCCGTGCCCGTAGCCGTCAGGAGGAACGTCTCTCCCGGCTTGTCGAGGCGGTCCGCAACGGGACGGAAGAGGCTCCTGCGAATTCGGCCCTTGCCACCGTGGCCGCCCACCGTGACGCCGAGGGGCAACCGTTGGATCCGCGTACTGCGGCGGTCGAGGTCCTGAACGTGCTCCGCCCGACGGTCGCCGTCACCTGGTTTTTGACCTTCGCCGCGCATGCCCTGCACCGCTGGCCCGAACACCGCAAGCCCCTCGCCGCCGGTGACGCGGCCTACGCCCGCGCCTTCGCCCACGAGGTCCGGCGGTTCTACCCCTTCGCGCCCTTCGTCGGCGGTCTCGCCGCAGACGATCTGCTCTGGGACGGGCAGGACATTCCCGCCGGCAGCATGGTCCTGCTCGACCTGTACGGGCAAAACCACGACCCGGATCTCTGGCCGAAGCCGTACACCTTCGACCCCGGCCGTTTCGTGGGTCGCGAGCCCGACCGCGACGAACTGGTGCCCCAAGGTGGAGGCGACCCCGCCACCAACCACCGCTGCCCGGGGGAGGACGTCACGCTGACCGTCCTCGAAACCCTCGTCCCCCTACTGGCCTCCCATCACTACGACGTGCCCGACCAGGACCTCAGTATTCCGCTGCGCCGCATGCCCACGGCGCCCCGGAGCGGCTTCGTCATGACGCCCCTGCCCCCCGCGTAGCCCGGGGCCGGTCACGCCCGTACCCAACTGTGGAGGGTGTCGCTCGTGTACTGGATCTCCTCCATGAGGCGGGTGGCCTCGATGACCAGGGCACCGTAGGGCCGGGTGGGGTCAGCCAGCGGGAGGGATCGGGCCCCGGCGGCTTCGGCGACTTCACGGCGCCGTGTCAGCGCGTCGCGGACCAGACCGTCCAAATTCTCCGTCTGCCGGCCCAGTTCCTTCTCGTCCAGGGCGCTCAGCGCGTTGGCGATCGTGGAGATGGCTTCGAGGAACGCCGCGTACCGGTCCAGGAAGTGGCGGTACTCGTGCTCGCTCTCCTCTTGCCCCCACTGATCGAGACTTCGTGTCAGGGAGGCGAGCTGGCTCAGGGTACGTTCCAGGGCGTTCAGCACCGTCTCGTATCCCTGGAAGGTCAGATGCCCGCGATGGCGCTTCAGCAGCCGTCGAGGGTTGTAATGGATGCTTTCCTCGGCGGTGCGCAGGCCCGCTCTGGCCTGCGCGATCAGGCCGTCCGACTGATTGGCGCGCTCGCGCCAGCGCGCGGTGGTGTCCGCATCCGGTGCGCCCTCGCGCAGGACCGGGTGTATGTCGGCGGTGAGGTCGCAGAGCGCTCGGGCCAGGATGCGGACGCTGTACTCGGCGCTCCGGTAGCGCAGCGGCGGGGCGATGGTGATGTTGACCGCAGTGCCGATGACGCAGCCGATGAGGACCAGGAGCACGATCTGCCCCAGCTGTGAGATGCGGGTCATGTTGTCGGTGGTGCTGCTGTAGGTGGAGAACGCGAAGAACGCAGCGGTGGCTGCCTGTGGCCCCTGCACCCCCAGCACCCTTGTGCGTCCGATCGACAGGGCGATGATTGCCACCAGCACGAAGGTCAGCAGATCTGGGCCGGCGAGGAAGCCGAGCGCCGCCTGTACGGCAACGCCTGCCGCGACCGCGCCGACGTAGCGCAGCGACTGTGTCACGGACTGGTAGACCGTGGCATACATGATCATCACTGCGGAGAACGGGGCGAACGCCGGGGACTGCGCGTCAAGACCGTAGTAGGAGACGATCCAGGCGAGCGTGGCCGCCAGGGTGCTCTTCGTGACCAGCAGCACGCTCTGGCGCTCGGAACCCGCGTAGTGGATAGCCCGCCCCCACCACTGCCGCCACTGTACGAACCACCCAGACGACTCCTGAGCGTCCGTCCGTCCAGCCGCCACATCGAACTCACTTTCTTCGGCTCTTCTCCAAGGCTCGACCTGGAGCCCACCGGCGGCTCACAGGCACCCTCAGCGGATCATGCTTTGTGCCCTTGCGCGTCATGCCACTTCGCCCCATGCCCCGACTGCACGGGGCCACTCGCACTCCTTCACGCTTCAAGGACAGAAAACGTCCGAGTCGTGAGGAACTTCCGACCAACCTGTTTCACCGGTGCCGGACCCGGTCACCCGAAGCGGGACGGTTCCGGCGCCGAACGCGTGCGGGAGCATCCGGAAGCAGAGATGGGACGGCGATTCGCCATGGCCACCACGACGGCACGGGACATCATGACCGGCGGCGCGCAGTGCGTGCAGGCGCACGAAAGCGCCCTCGACGCGGCACGCAAGCTGACAGAGTTGCAGGTGGGTGCCCTGCCCGTTTGCGGCGAGAACAACCGGCTCATCGGCGTCATCACCGACCGGGACATCGTGGTGCGGGTCCTCGGTAAGGGGCTCGCTCCGGCGGAGGTCGAGACGGGCACCCTGGCCCAGGGGGAGGCCGTCACGATCGGCGCGGACGACGACGTCGACGAGGTCTTCAAGACCATGACGCAGCACAAGGTCCGACGCCTGCCGGTGATCGACGGTACCGCCCTCGTGGGCATGGTCGCGCTCGCAGACGCCGCCCGCGCGCTCGACGCCCCCGACGCGGGTCGCCTCGTCGCCGCACTCTCCACCGACTGAGGCCCGCCGGGCAGACTGGCACATCGTTTCCCAGGAGTTTTCCCGCATGGCTTACCACACCAAGGGCGCTCCCAAGAACTGCCGGGCGGCGGACAAGCTGGCCGGGAAGGTCGCACTGATCAGGGTGACTCGCTCAGTTGACGGCCTCGGAAGAGGCCCTCAAGGGAGGCGGCCTGATGATGGACTACGCCGCTTCCAAGGCGGCCGTCGTGGTCTTCACCAAGTCCATCGCCCCGCACCGGGTGAAGAAGGGCATACGGGCCAACGTCGTCGCTCCGGGGCCTACGCGTGGAGCGCGCTCAATCTGGCCGGCCAGCGCTTCACCGACGACTACCTGGCGAACCTGGGCGCCCAGACGTCCCTGGGGCGGGTGGCCCAGCCCGAAGAGATCACGCCAGCCTACGTCTACCTTGCCAGCGACGCGGACTCCAGCTACACCAGCGGCGAGACCATCGCGGCCACCGGCGGATACACGGACTCCCGCTGAGGACGACGCAGGCCCCCGGCGACACCCTCCTGCGAGTCGCCGGGGGCCCGGGGCGGGGGCCGCCCGCGGGATCCGACGGAACCGCCCTGGTGGCCGCGTGTCCGCGGCCAACCGATGGGCCGACCCGGGCTCAGGGCTTGAGGAGCGTCTTGATCATTCCGTCTTCTTTGTTCTGGAACATCTGGTACGCCTTGGGGCCGTCTTCCAGCGTCATGGGGTGCGTGGCGAAGGCGTCGACGCCGAGCGGGTCCTCGTCGGTGAGCAGCGGCAGGAGGCCGCCCACCCAGTGCTTGACGTTGGCTTGCCCCACGATCCACAAGTGCAAGGGCAGGCCCCACCACAAGCTCTGTGCTCGCCCGCCCGTCCCCCCTAGGGAGAGCCTGGCAGAAACGCACCCGCGACCCTGGGGCTCTCCGCGGCCGCCGCACATGGAGGCTTTCCGGCTCCAGTCGCGGCCCTAGCCGGGGGTACTCACATCAGCCGGTTCGGTCGAGGAGCCGCTGGCGAGGGCCGTGCGCCCGTTCGCCCACCGCTCCGAGCAACGCCCAGGCGGTGGCTTGGTTCGCGCTGACGACGGGTTTGCCGAGGCGTTCTTCGAGGCGGGGAAGCGCGTCGTAGGTGGGCAGCGTGGTGCAGCTGATGAACACGGCGTCGGCCCGCGGGTGATCTCCCCCGATGACGGTGTCCACCACCTGTTGTTTCTCCACGGCGTAGACGTCCTCGACCGCATCGAGCCTCAGCCCTGTGAGGGCCACGACGTCGAAGCCGGAGGTGTCGAGGTAAGTGGCCAGCAGCCCATCGACCGGTCTCTGGTACGGGTGAACCACCGCGAGACGCCGGGCGCCGACAGCACGGAGCGCGTCGCTCACCGCTCCACTCGTCGTCACAACCCGCTGTGCGCCGTACGCCAGCATCGCTTCCCGCAGTGCCCGCTCGCCGACCACACCGTCGACGAAGCTACAGGCAGTGCACAGATACGCCACAGCCTCCGCTCCACGCTCGACGAGTTCATGGACGGGCCGTGCCAGTAGGCCCGCCCGGCCGAGACGGGAGACGAGCTCTAGATTATCCCGGTAGGGGACCTCCCCGGTGTAGGTCATCGTCCACTGCACATTCGGCGGAATCCACCGGCTCAGCTCCTTCTGACGTGTGAAGTCATAGGAGGCGACCATCCCGACGTGTCGCCCTTCCGTAGTACGAGGGCTTCGCTGACGCATGTCCTCGACGCTAACGCGGCAGCGGTGGTTCGTCTTCGACCAGGGCCCGTGATGCCGCCAAGCGCCTCACCGCCGACACGAGTGATGCGCGGAGCCTTCTCCTGGTGGCGCCGGGCGACAGGTGCTCACCGCCATTCACAGCTCGACCTGCTCCACGCTCATGACATCCGCGCCCATGTTGCGCTCCATCATCTGGAGCGCCGCGTTCGCCAGATCGTCGTGGATAGCCGCGACAGCATCCTGGACGACGATCACGTCCAGATGCCTGATGTGGGCATCCAGTGCGGAGTAGAGCACGCACTGCTCGGTGACCTGACCCGAGAGGATCACCTCTTGCACGCCCAGTTGGGAAAGGAGATACGACAGGGGCGTCTCGTAGAAGATCGAATGCCGGGCCTTGACCACGAAGAGTGATTCCTCATCGGGTCGAAGCGGCTCGACCAACTCGGCATGCTGACCCGCGAGTGCGGTTTCGACGATCTCTCCGTGGTGGGAGCGCCATTCACCGAAGTTGTCGTTGACATAGATCACCGGAACGCCTGCGGCCCGGGCGCGCTCCAACAGCCGGACGATAGCGGGCACAGCCTTGCGGACCCCGGGCAGAAGCAAGTCTGCGTCGGGGTGCTCGTACGTATTGATCATGTCGATGACGATGACCGCGCTCCTACTCATGGACTGATCGCCACCCCGGGTGCGTGGAACGGGCATGAAGGCACGCCCCCCGAGCCGGCCCGCTGCCCGTCACTTCGCACCACCCTCGCTCTGTACCAGTCCTCGCAGGCGCCGGTTCGCCGCAGTGACGCCGCGTCCGTGGCGCGCGAGCCCCTCCCACGGGTCCTTCTCCAAGCGGTCGCCGAGGTCGGTCACCGTCCACCGCCGGGCGGTCAGTTCGGGGTCGTCCAGTTCGTCCCAGCCCAGCGGCACGGCCACGGGTGCGCCCGGCCTGGACCGGACGCCGAACGGCGCGACCACGGTCTGGGCGTAGCCGTTGCGCGCGACATCCAGATACAGGCGCCCCTTGCGGGCGTCCTTGCGGGGCTCGGTCGTCAGCTCCTGCTCGTACCGGGAGGCCAGTGTGCGGGCCGTTGCGCGTGCGAGCGCGAGCACGTCGTCGGCGTCATCGCGCCGGTTCAGCGGTACGACGGCGTGCAGCCCGCGTGAGCCTGTGGTCATCAGGCCCGAGGGAAGGTCCAGCTCCTCGAGCAGTTCGTGCAGGCGGTGCGCCGCTCGGCGTACGGGTTCGAAGTCGTCAGCGGGCGGGTCGAGGTCGAAGACCAGACGGTCGGGGCGGCGCGGTTCGTCGGCGCGGCTCAGCCAGCGGTGCGGAGTGATGCACGCCTGGCCCGCGAGATAGACCAAGGTCGCGGTGTCGTCACAGACCACATGCGTGACTTCGCCGTCTTCCTTGTCGACCGTGGCACGACGGATCCAGTCGGGGAAGTAGTCGGAGACCTCCTTCTGATAGAAGCGGTCTCCGTCGATGCCGTCCGGCATCCGCTCGAGCATCAGGGGCCTGCCGCGCAGTTCGGGCAGCATCCGTGGCGCCACACGCCGATAGTGCTCGGCGAGATCGGCCTTCGTGATGCCGTCCTGCGGGAACAACTCCTTGTCGGCCCGCTTGACGTTGACCTTGCGTCGCCCGATCCGTAGCTCGACGTCTGGACTCACGCCCCCGCCTCCTCCTTCGCGCCGGTTCTCTTGCTGTCCCGATTCCCTGCTCCCCGAGCCGATCGAGGAAGCGGAGTGCCTCCGGTGGCGATCATGATCTCTGCAGTGATGAAGCTCGCGTGCTCCGAAGCCAGGAACACATACCCCTGCTTCAAGCCATCTCGTACTACTGACCACGTCAGAAACCCGTTGCGTGGGGTGGGGCGGCCCGCCGAGCGGACGGCGCCACACCACACGGGACGAGTTGCAAGTGCCGTCGGTGGTAGGGGGCCTAACTGTGCCAGGCAGGACAGGTCGCCACCCCGCGACTCGTCGAACTCAGTCGCGATTGGCCCTTCGCGCGAGCGATCAAGGTGGATCTTGGCTATCCCGCCCCACCCATACCATCACTGAACGTATATGCGTGGCTACGCCGCCCCGTCAGCTGCCTGTGTCAGCGCCGACCGGTCGGCCACGCTGACGCCCCGGCCCTGCGGTCGGCCGAGGCGTGTAAGGAGCGGGGGCGGCGGGCCGGCTCAGTCGGTGGAGAGCACCTCAATGAGGTAGCCCACGTCGGGGTCGGGCAGGGAGCGGGCAACGTCGGCGGTGGCGACCATGCCGACGAGGGTGTGCCCATCGATGACCGGCAGTCGGCGGACCTTATGCGCGGTCATCGTGCGCAGGATCTCCTCCGCCCGGTCGTCGGCGCCGATGGTGACCGCCTCGCCTTGAGCCAACTCGCCAGCCGTACAGCTGGCGGGGTCCTTGCCGACGCCGAGCACCTTGGTCACGATGTCGCGGTCGGTCAGCATCCCCTTGAGTTTGTTGTCCGTCCCGCAGATCGGGAGGGCACCGACACCGAGCTCCGTCATCTTCTTCGCGGCGTCCAGAACGCTCTCCTTCTCACCGACGCACTCGGTCCCGCCGGTCATGATCTCGCGTGCCGTTGCCATGGCGCTTTCCCTTCGTAGGGGTGGATAGGTCGGTGGCGCTGCGGGTTCCCCTCCCAGGGCGTTCCTAACGCCGCATTCCGCACTCGAGGGGGTGCGGCGCACTACGGCTCGATGCCCCCGTTCGAGCCTTTGGGGTGTGGCGCGGCCCGGAGGGGTACCCGGTGGACATGACCATGGGAAACCCCAACCCACCCCCGCGAGACCTCCGGCCTGGAACCGGGCGGTTCCGTCCCCGCCGGTGACACGCCCCCTGTCGAGGGCAGCGCCTCCGGGCCATACGCGGACTAGCCGCCTGCAGCTTGGCCGAATCGTGGCCGTTTCCGCTGGTCAGCGGCCACGCGAGGCATGTACCACCAGCAGACGAAGAACCTGTTTTTTTCTCCTCAAATCCGGAAATCAGGCTGCTTCCCAAAGGCCGGCGTCCAGGACCCGGGCAGCCTTGGTGATGCTGCCCGGCATCAGGTGCCGGTAGGTCCGGTACGTCTCCTCAATGGACTTGTGACCCATCCACTCCGCCACGTCAGTGATGGGAATGCCTTTCCCGAGAGCGTTCGAGGCGAAGTAGTGCCGGAAGCCATAAATCCCCCCTTCCTCCGGCGGCAGGTCCGTGAAGAGCTTCCTCACCCGGCGCCGCTCCATGCCTTCGGTGAAGTAGCCTCCCGGACCGCGCAGCAAATACCCGCCCTTCGTGGTGCCGTGCTTCTCCGCATACCGCTCGATCGCGTCCCGCACCGACCGTGGCAGCGGCACCTCGCGGAACTCGCCCGTCTTGCGGTGCTTCAGCTTCGCCGGCTTGAACGTGTTGGAATGGATCTGCTCACGCACCCGGTACACGTCCTGCGCCACAACGTTGTTGACGTTCACCGCCCGCGCCTCACCGTTGCGCGGGCCGCATCCCGCCATCATGACAATCTCCAGCGCCAGGTCCTCATCGGCGACGGCCAGTGCTTTCGTCACGTAGCCAAGGGAGGGAACGGCAACCGTTCCCCGAACGTATTCGGGCTCCTGGATCCCCTTCACCGGGTCGTCCGCCATGGCCCCCTTGGTGTACGCGTCTCGCAGGACAGTCTTGAGGACCCGAAATATGTTCACCTGGTTCCCGCGGCCGACTCCGTCGCCTTCCATCTCGTCCAGGAACCGCTCGACCACGATCGGTGTGACCGCGTTCAGCTTCCGCGACCCCAGACGCGGGACAATGTGCACGTTGATCGAACTGTCGACGTGCTCCCCCGTGGAGTAATCCGTCATCTTCCGCTGCCGAGCCCGCCACTGCTTCGCGTACTCCCCGACCGTCAGCTGACCCAGTTCACGGCGGGCCGCCGCCACAGTCGGCGCTGTGGTCTTCTTCTCCCCGTACACCTGCGTGAGGCGCTCGATCGCATCATCCTGCGTGGCGTATCCGGACTCCTCGTGCTGCTTGCCGAGCGCGTCCCGGAAACGTATCGAGTACGGGTGAGGGCAGCGGGTGGGCTTCGCGCAGCCGCAGTCCTTTAAGACCGTGTCCTACATGGCCAGTTGGCGGTTGTGCTGTTCATGGGAAGTGGACGGTGGGGATGGATCGTTCCGGACGGACTGTGGGAGATAGCGAGGCCGTTACTGCCGTCGGC
>NZ_JBHXJG010000202.1:0-13621 GCF_042723425.1 Streptomyces sp. NPDC058375
GTCTTGCTGTCTTGCGTTTCCGACTCTATCAGACGCTTTCATGTCCGATTCCCGGTCGAAGCGGGGTGCTTTCGAGGTTCTTCGCTGTCGCGTTTTCCCTTTCCGGCGGCTCCGACTTTACCAGACTCTTTTTCGTTCCGTTTCCGGTCCGAATTCGATTTCCGGTGGCCTGTGGAGTGGCCTCGCCTTTCGGCGTGTCCGCTACGTTAGCCGATTCTCTTGGCAGCTCATAATCGAGCCGATAGGGCGAATTACGGGCATGCCGAATTCGCACCCGCCAGGGTGAGTCGTAGGTAGTGGTTTGGCCGCTTCGAGTGGCTCGGTCCGGTCCGATGGACTGTGCCGAGAGCTGTACCCGTGTCAAGCGGCTCGGACTACATTAGGCGTCCGCCGGAGGTCCGTCAAGTCGCTTTGCGGCTGGGCCGACGGCGCGGTGCGTGGGCGCGGTACGGGCTGACCGTGGGATCCCCTTCGATCCAGAAGCGCCACGGCTGGTGGGCGCCGTCGCCGCCCACTCCGGTGCGGGGGCCGCTGCGTACGAGGTCACGGGGCGGCGGGGTGCCGTGCAGGACGGACAGTGCCGGGGCGGGGCCGCCGAAGAGGTCGCTGCCGTTCAGGTCGCGGTCGACGTCGAGGGCGGTGGCGAGGCGGGCCGGGCCTTTGGCCAGTTCCTTGTCGTTGCGGGCCGAGACGCGTCGGTCACGGGCCAGGTGGGCGCCGACGTTGATCTCGCCGGCCCGGAGCAGGACTCCGCTGGCATGGCCGTCCGGGCCGCAGACCAGGTTGAGGCAGTGCCACATCCCGTACGTGAAGTAGACGTACGTGTGACCGGGCGGGCCGAACATCGTGCTGTTGCGGGCCGTGCGGCCGCGGAAGGCGTGCGAGCCGGGGTCGATCTCGCCCGCGTACGCCTCCACCTCGGTCAGGCGCAGCTCGATCGTGCCCGTCGGCTCCCGGCGTACGAGTGTGCGGCCCAGCAGGTCCGGGGCGACCTCCAGGACGTCGCGGTCGAAGAAGTCTCGCGTCAGTGGAGTGCGGTCCAGGCTTTTGGTCATGGCGTCCGAGGGTACTGGCTTCGCTCCGAAGGGAACCGGCTACCGTCGTGGCGCGTATGTAGGGGTCAGGACCAAGAAGGAGTGACTATGGGCTTCAAGCGGCTGCTCGCGAGCATGGGTGCCGGCGGTGCCTCGGTGGAGACCGAGCTCACCGAGGTGAATGTCGTCCCTGGTGGGATCGTTCAGGGCGAGGTGCGGATTCAGGGCGGTTCGGTCGCCCAGCAGATCGAGGGACTCAACGTCGGACTCCAGGCGCGGGTCGAGGTCGAGAGCGCGGACCAGGAGACCAAGCAGGACATCGAGTTCACCAAGCTGAACCTCGGCGGCGCCTTCGAGGTGCAGGCGGGCGCGGTGCACGTGGTGCCGTTCGGCCTGGAGATCCCGTGGGAGACGCCGATCACCATGTTCGGCGGCCAGCAGCTGCGCGGGATGAACATCGGGGTGACCACCGAGCTGGAGATCGCCCGCGCGCTGGACTCCGGTGACCTGGACCCGATCAACGTGCACCCGCTGCCGGCGCAGGAGGCCATCCTGAACGCCTTCGGTCAGCTGGGCTTCGGCTTCCGCAGCGCGGACATGGAGCGCGGCCACATCCGCGGCACCCGCCAGCGGCTGCCGTTCTACCAGGAGATCGAGTTCGTCCCGCCGACGCAGTACCGCGGGCTGAACCAGGTGGAGCTCACGTTCGTCGCCGACGACCGTGAGATGGACGTCATTCTGGAGATGGACAAGAAGCCTGGGCTGTTCAGCGAGGGCAGCGACTCCTACCGCGCGTTCAAGGTGGGGCTGCACGACTACCAGCAGACCGACTGGGCGGCGTACCTCAACCAGTGGCTCGCCCAGGTCGGCGGACAGCGCAACTGGCTCTAGGCGGTACGCCCTCCGAGGAGAGGGCCGTACGCCCCCTACAGTCGGGGAAGTAGGCAGACGAACCGATCAGGAGAGGTGCGATACGTGACCGAGCCGAAGAGGGCCCCGCTGCCGCACGAATTCCACCCGGAGGTTCCGGCGTTCACCGTGGTGAGCGACGATCTCGCGCCGGGGGCCGTGCTGGGCGACGCTCAGGTGCTTGCGGGCGGGAACACTTCGCCGCAGCTGCGGTGGGAGGGCTTCCCCGAGGGGACCAAGAGCTTCGCCGTGACGTGTTTCGACCCGGACGCGCCGACGGGCAGCGGGTTCTGGCACTGGACGCTCTTCGACATTCCGGTGTCGGTGACGGAGTTGCCGGCAGGTGCGGGCAGCGGGGAGTTCAAGGGGCTGCCGGCGGGGGCGATTCAGGCCCGTAACGACTACGGCGCGAAGGAGTTCGGCGGTGCCGCGCCGCCGGCCGGCGAGAACCACCGGTATGTGTTCACCGTGTACGCGGTGGACACCGAGAAGCTCGGGATCGACAGCGACTCCTCGCCCGCGGTGGTCGGGTTCAACCTCCGGTTCCACACGCTGGGCCGTGCGCAGTTGATCGGTGAGTACCAGGCTCCCGCCGGCGATTAGTTCGTTTGCTGTTTGCCCTGCTCTGGTCTTGGAGAGATCAGAGCAGGGCATTTTTTATTGCGTTGTCCATCGCGGCCTGCCCAGCCAGAGTTGATCCGGGCCTGCCAGGGGGCGGGCGGCACACGGGAGGTGGGCAGGATGCGTGACACGCTGGTTCTCAACGCGAGCTTCGAGCCGCTGTCGACAGTGACGCTCAACCGTGCGGTGGTCCTGATCCTGACGGACAAGGCCGTCGTCGAGCAGTCGCATCCCGAGCTCCGTATGCGTGGTGCCGCCGTGGACATTCCGGCGCCCCGGGTGATCAGGCTCTGCCGGTATGTACGGGTGCCGTTCCGAAGACAGGCCCCGTGGTCCAGAAGGGGTGTGCTCATACGGGACCAGCACCGGTGCGCGTACTGCGGCAAGCGGGCCTCCACCGTCGACCATGTGGTGCCGCGTGCCCAGGGCGGGCAGGACACCTGGCTGAACACGGTGGCCTCCTGCGCCGAGGACAACCACCGCAAGGCGGCCCGGACGCCGGAGCAGGCGGGGATGCCGCTGCTGAAGCAGCCGTTCGTGCCCTCCCCCGCCGAGGCGATGCTGCTGGCGATGGGGGCCGGCGACCGTTCGGCGCTGCCCGAGTGGCTGGACCGGTCGGCAGCTGCCGCGTAAGGCCGTGACGTCGCCGTGTGGAGCTGGGCGTAGATGACGTACGCCTGGTGCTGTGTGCGTGGGCCCGTCCCTGTGAGGGGGCGGGCCCACGTGTGTCAGCGGAGGAGCAGCTGGACGATGGCGACCGTGCCGACGGCCACGATGAGGGCGCGCAGGACGGTGGGGCTCAGGCGGCGGCCGACCTTGGCGCCTATCTGGCCGCCGATGGCCGAGCCGACCGCGATGAGGAGGACGGCCGTCCAGTCGAAGTGGGCGACGAAGAGGAAGAACAGTGCGGCGATGGTGTTGACCACGGCGGCCAGGACGTTCTTGACGGCGTTGAGGCGCTGCATCGTGTCGTCGAGCAGCATGCCCATCAGGGAGAGGTAGATGATTCCCTGGGCGGCGGTGAAGTAGCCGCCGTAGACGCTGGCGAGCATCAGGCCGGTGAAGAGGAGCGGGCCGCCGTCGGCGCGGGGCGGGGTGTCGGTGTGTTCGCGGCGGCGCTGGACGGCTTTGCTGATGCGTGGTTGCAGGATGACCAGGACGAGCGCCAGGGCGACCAGGACCGGGACGATCGTCTCGAAGGCCGTGGAGGGCAGGGCGAGCAGCAGGGTCGCCCCGCAGAGGCCGCCGATGGCGGCTCCGATGCCCAGTTTGATGATCCGGCGGCGCTGGCCGACCAGTTCCTTGCGGTAGCCGATGGCCCCGCTGATGGAGCCGGGGATGAGGCCCAGCGCGTTGGACACGGTCGCGGTGACCGGGGGGAGGCCGGTGGCGAGCAGGACGGGGAAGGTGATCAGGGTGCCCGAGCCGACGATCGTGTTGATCGTGCCCGCGCCGACTCCGGCCGCGAAGACGGCGAGTATTTCCCAGATGGACAAGGCCATCTCCTTCGGTGGTCAGTGACGCCTCCCCGCCATGAAGGTCGAGGGGCCTCACTGATCATGCACGAAGGGGTTCGCGGGTCAGGAGACCGGGGGTTCCTCGCGTCGTTCCATCGCGGGGGCCGGAATGCTGCCCTTGCCGCTTGCGCCGTTGCCGCCGTTGCCGCCGTCGCCGCCGGTGTTGAAGCCGGGCATGCCGCCGCCGAGGTTCCCGAAGGCTCCGCTGAGGCCCTTGAGGGCGTCGCCGATCTCGCTGGGCACGATCCAGAGCTTGTTGGCGTCGCCCTCGGCGATCTTCGGGAGCATCTGGAGGTACTGGTACGACAGGAGCTTCTGGTCCGGGTCTCCGGCGTGGATGGCCTCGAAGACCGTGCGTACCGCCTGGGCTTCACCTTCGGCGCGCAGGGCGGCTGCCTTGGCCTCACCCTCGGCGCGCAGGATCGCGGACTGCTTCTCGCCCTCGGCGGTGAGGATCTGGGACTGCCGGATGCCCTCGGCGGTGAGGATCGCGGCGCGCTTGTCGCGGTCGGCCCGCATCTGCTTCTCCATCGAGTCCTGGATGGAGGTGGGCGGCTCGATCGCCTTGAGCTCGACGCGGTTGACGCGGATGCCCCACTTGCCGGTCGCCTCGTCGAGGACGCCGCGCAGGGCCGCGTTGATCTCCTCGCGGGAGGTGAGGGTCCGCTCCAGGTCCATGCCGCCGATGATGTTGCGGAGGGTGGTGACGGTGAGCTGCTCGATCGCCTGGATGTAGCTGGCGACTTCGTAGGTCGCGGCGCGGGCGTCGGTCACCTGGTAGTAGATGACGGTGTCGATGTTGACGACCAGGTTGTCCTGGGTGATCACCGGCTGCGGCGGGAAGGGCACGACCTGTTCACGGAGGTCGATCCGGTTGCGGATCGAGTCGATGAACGGGACGACGATGTTCAGGCCCGCGTTCAGGGTGCGGGTGTAGCGGCCGAATCGCTCCACGATGGCGGCGCTGGCCTGCGGGATGACCTGAATCGTCTTGATCAGGGCGATGAAGACGAGCACCACCAGAATGATCAGAACGATGATGATCGGTTGCATCGTGTCTCTCGTGCCCTTCGTTGGCCGATGGATCGCGGTGATCGGGGTCGGTCCTCAGGTACGGCCGGTGGTCGGCGAGTTGTGGCCGGACCGGGTTCGCATGATGATCGACATGATCGACTTCGAGTCTGGCAGACGTGGGCCCGCCCTGTGCGCGCTTCGGTCACATGACGACGGCCGTGGCTCCGTCGATCTCGATGACATCGACCTTGTTGCCGGGCTCGAAGACCTGGTCGGCGTCGTACGATCGGGCCGACCAGACCTCGCCGGCGAGCTTGATCCGGCCGCCGTCGGCCGATACCCGCTCCAGCACGACCGCCTGGCGGCCTTTCAGGGCGTCGATGCCGCTGGCCTGCCCGGTCTGTCCGGCCCGGTGTCTGGCGGCGATCGGGCGCACGACGGCGATCAGCGCGACCGAGACCAGGACGAAGACCAGCACCTGGGCGACGATTCCACCGCCGAGCGCGGCGACGGCCGATGCGGCCACCGCCCCGACGGCGAACATGCCGAATTCGGGCATCGCGGTCAGGACGAGGGGGATGCCCAGTCCCACCGCGCCGATCAGCCACCACACCCATGCGTCGATGTCCACATGGTCATCGTAGGACTGTCGGTGCGTCACCGACAGGGCGCACGGGGGTCAACTGCGGTGAACGGCTTGCCGATCGGGGTGCGGTGGTTCTGCGGGCGGGGTGCGCGGGGGCTGTTGCGGCGGTCCCGCTCAGGAGAGCGGGAGGCCGTGGGCGGTGTAGCGGTCGCCGGTGTGCTCGACGATGAGCGGCAGGCCGAAGCAGAGGGAGAGGTTACGGGAGCTGAGCTCGGTCTCCATGGGGCCGGCCGCGAGGATCTTGCCCTGGCGGATCATCAGGACGTGGGTGAACCCGGGTGCGATCTCCTCGACATGGTGGGTGACCATGATCATGGAGGGGGCGAGCGGGTCGCGGGCGAGGCGGCCGAGGCGGCGGACGAGGTCCTCGCGCCCGCCGAGGTCGAGCCCGGCGGCGGGCTCGTCGAGGAGCAGCAGCTCGGGGTCGGTCATCATGGCGCGGGCGATGAGCGTGCGCTTGCGCTCTCCTTCGGAGAGCGTGCCGAACTTGCGGTCCAGGTACTCGGTCATGCCGAGGCGGTCGAGGAAGGCGCGGGCGCGCTCCTCGTCGACGGCTTCGTAGTTCTCGTGCCAGGTGGCGGTCATGCCGTACGCGGCGGTGAGGACCGTCTGCAGCACGGTCTGGCGCTTGGGCAGCTTGTCGGCCATCGCGACGCCCGCCATGCCGATGCGGGGGCGCAGCTCGAAGACGTCCGTGCCGACGCCGCCCAGCTTCTCGCCGAGGACGGTGGCCGTTCCCTTGCTCGGGAAGAGGTAGCTGGACGCCAGGTTGAGGAGGGTCGTCTTGCCGGCGCCGTTGGGGCCCAGGATGACCCAGCGCTCCCCCTCCTTGACCGACCAGGAGACGTCTTCCACCAGAGCGCGTCCGTCGCGGACCACGGATACGTCCACCAGCTCCAGTACATCGCTCATGGCGCGTTGTCTCCCCAAGCAGTCTCGTCGATCGTCGCGTGCCGGTGGGCACGGCTCCCAGGGAAAACCTACGCCACCGCGCGAGTGGTTCGGGCGTGAGGTCCGGACCCCGGGCTCTGCCCGGACGTTCCCTAGGCTGTCGGCATGCTTGTCGAACCACGTTCAGGGTTGTTGGCCGCTTGGGGAAACGCGCTTCTGGCGGGACTCGTCTCGCCGGACGAGGCGGCCCTCGCGATTGTCGGGGAGGACGCGGTGCACCGCGTCGAGGGGCTGCCGGGTGAGGCGGGGCCGGTCGGGCTCACGCTGGCGCTCGGTCGGCTGAGGGGTCTTGGAGCGACCGGTTTCCGGGTCGCGTTGCCGGTGCCGGGGCATCCGCTGGGGCTGAGCGGTCCGCCGGACTTCAACGCGCGGGCGCTGGAGGCGGAGGAGGCGGTGGTCGCGTACGGGGTGCCGTACGGGCTGGTGCCGGAGGTGCGCGAGGTCGGGCCGGCCGGGGATCTGCACGTCGAGGTGGTGTGGCGGGTGCTGCCGGTGCGGGAGGCGCCGCCGGCGGATGTGCCGTCGCTGGGTGAGGCGGAGCGGGAGCTGGCGGAGGCGTTGCGGGATGCGACGGCGGTGCTGTCGCGGCTGGACGTGGCCGGTTCCGGGCCGGTGGCGGAGGCGGCGGTGGACGCGTACCGGGCGCGGGTGGAGCGGGGTGGTGGGCGCGAGGTGCTGGCGCCCGGGTATCCGCCGCGGGCGGTGCGGGTGCTGGAGATGGCGCAGCGGGTGGGGCTGCTGGTCTCGGTGGCGTACGAGAACGGGCACGGCGGTGCGGTGAGCTCGTCGGAGATCGCGGCGCGGGGGGAGGCGTTGCGGCCGGTGGAGCGGGTGGCTCGGCGGGCGGTGGTGGCGGCGTACAACGCGTATGTGGAGGGCGGGGAGGCTCGGCGGTAGGCCCTCGGCCTTTGTCCTCAAGCGCCGGACGGGCTGGGGTGGGTGCCCCTGGGCGGGGGCCTGTTCTGGCGCGAGGGCCTCTTGGTCCAGGGTTCCGTCCTCAAGCGCCGGACGGGCTGGAAGGGGTGCCCTGGGCGCCCGGTCGGGTGCGGGGGCCCCGGCGCGAGGGTTCCGTCCTCAAGCGCCGGACGGGCTGGGGCGGGAGCCCATTCGGGCGCGGGGATCCCGGCGCGAGGGTTCCGTCCTCAAGCGCCGGACGGGCTGGGTGGGGGTCGGCCGAGGAGGGTGGGGTGGTGGGTACGGCGAAAGCCGGGCGGGCCCTTGGGGATGGGAGGGGCCGTCCGGCTTTCGACTGGAGGTGGGGTCAGTGGTTCAGGCCGAGGTTGCCGAAGGCCGGGTTGAGCAGGCCCACCACGTTGACCGTGTTGCCGACCACGTTCACCGGGACGGCTACGGGGACCTGCACGAGGTTGCCGCTGGCGACGCCCGGGGAGCCTACGGCCACGCCGTGGGCTCCGGCACCGCTGTGGCCGGTGGCGGAGGCAGCGCCGGCGCCGGCGGCGACGAGCCCGCCCGCGATCATGGTGACGGCGGCGGCCTTCTTCAGGTTCTTCACTTCAGGATCCTCCTAGAAAGGCTGCGGCAAGCCGCCGCAGCACGTCCTGGAGAACGCCGTGCGGCCCGGAAGGATGCGCCGTACGGGTGACATACACCCGACAGTATGAATCTCAGTCCGGACGGGAACCGGTGGCGGTGCCGACGTCAGCCCGCCGCTCCGTGGCGTACCGCCCACAGTGCCGCCTGCGTACGGTCCGCCAGATCGAGTTTCATCAGGATGTTCGAGACGTGCGTCTTGACCGTCTTCTCGGAGAGGACGAGGGCGCGGGCGATCTCCCGGTTGGAGCGGCCGTCCGCGATGAGGCCGAGCACCTCGCGCTCGCGCTCGGTGAGGGTGCTTCCCCGGCCCGTGCCGGTCCCCGCGTCGTCCTGGGCGAGGAGGGCGCCCGCGACCTCCGGCTGGAGCAGGACGTGTCCGGCGTGGACGGAGCGGATGGCGCCGGCCAGGGCGTCCGGGTCGACGTCCTTGTAGACGTAACCGGAGGCTCCGGCGCGCAGGGCCGGGACCACCGTGCGCTGTTCGGTGAAGCTGGTGACGATGAGGACCTTCGCCGGGTTGTCGAGCTCGCGCAGGCGGCGCAGCGCCTCGATGCCGTCGGTGCCGGGCATCTTGATGTCCATCAGCACGACGTCGGGGCGCAGCTCCTCGGTCCGGGCCACGCCCTCCGCGCCGTCTGACGCCTCACCGACGACCTCTATGTCCTCCTGGATCTCCAGGAACGTCCGCAGTCCGCGGCGGACCACCTGATGGTCGTCGACCAGCAGCACCCTGATGATCTTGTCAGCCACCGGGGACCTCCATCTCGATCGTGGCGCCCTTGCCGGGCTCCGAGGCAACGGTGAGTCGGCCGCCGACGCTGTTCGCCCGGTGGCGCATGGAGACGAGGCCGAGGTGGCGGCCCGCGCGCCGGACGGCGGTGGGGTCGAACCCGCCCCCGTCGTCGGTGACGCGCAGGACGGTGGCGGTGCCGCGCCGGGCCAGGGTGACGCTCACGCGCTCCGCCCCGGAGTGGCGCAGGGCGTTGTGGAGGGCCTCCTGGGCGACCCGGAGCAGGGCTTCCTCCTGGGCGGCGGGCAGTGCGCGCACTCCGCAGCTCTCGAAGGCGACCTCGGCGGCGTGCGCCCGGTCCAGGACCTGGATCTGGGTGCGGAGGGTGGCGATCAGGCCGTCCTCGTCGAGGGCGGCCGGGCGCAGCTCCACGACGGCGGCCCGCAGCTCGTCGACCGCTTCGGCGGCGAGGACGGCGACCTGCTGGAGCTCGCCCTTGGCGCGGGCGGGGTCGCGGTCGACGAGGGCGGCGGCGGCCTGGGCGGTGAGGCGGAGCGAGAAGAGCTTCTGGCTCACCGCGTCGTGCAGCTCGTGGGCGAGGCGGGAGCGTTCCTCGGCGATGGTCAGCTCGCGGCTGCGCTCGTAGAGGCGGGCATTGGTGAGGGCGATCGCGGCGTGCTGGGCGAGGATCTGGAGCAGTTCCTCGTCCTCGGCGGTGAAGCCGCAGCCGCCCTCCGGCTTGGGGCACATCTTGTTGGCGAGGAACAGTGCGCCGATGATCTCGTCGCCGTCCGTGATGGGCAGGCCGAGGAAGTCGGACATGTCGGGGTGGGCGTCGGGCCAGCCGCCGAAGCGGGGGTCCTCGCGGACGTCGGCGAGGCGTTCCGGCTTCGCCTGGTGGAGCATCGCGGCGAGGATGCCGTGCTGGCGGGGCAGCGGGCCGATGGCCTTCCACTGTTCGTCGCTGACGCCGTCGACCACGAACTGGGCGAAGCCGCCGTGGTCGTCCGGGACGCCGAGGGCCGCGTACTGGGCGTCGAGCAGTTCGCGGGCGGAGGCGACGATCGTCTTCAGGACGTCGCCCACTTCGAGGTGCCGGCTCATGGCGAGCAGCGCGGCACTCACCGCGGCGAGGCCCGACGGTGGGCGATGACTCATGGGATCACCGTACCGGCGGGGGCCCGGCGGCCGTATCGGGCCGGGGGTGGTGTTGGGCGGGCGGGGGCCTAGGCCCGTGCGGGCGGGCCTCTCGGGCGGAGGTCGTAGGACCGTTCGGGACCTACGTCGAAGTGCCGGGTACGGGTGCGGCTCGCGGGCGAGGCGCGGTGCGGGCGGGGCTTCCTACGGTGAGATCGCCGGGATCTCCCGGCGGACGCCGAGGGTGCGAAGGGGACGGTCACGATGCCGGTCGCGATGATCACAGGTGGTTCGAAGGGGCTGGGGCGGGCGTTGGCGGGGGCGCTGGCCGGGGAGGGCTGGGACCTGGTGCTGGACGCCCGGACCGCCGGGGTGCTGGAGGAGACGGCGCGGGAGCTGCGCGGGCGGTACGGGACGCGGGTGGTGGCGGTGCCGGGGGACGTCACGGACGCGGCGCACCGGGCGGAGCTGGTGGCGGCGGCCGGGTCGCTGGGCGGTCTCGACCTGTTGGTGAGCAACGCGAGCGTGCTGGGCACGGAGCCGCTGGTCCGGCTGGACGCGCTGCCGGTCGAGGGGCTCAGGCGGGCGCTGGAGACGAATGTGGTGGCGGCGCTCGGTCTCGTACAGGAGGCGTTGCCGTCGCTGCGGGCATCGGAGGCGGGGGCGGTGGTGGTGATCAGCTCGGACGCGGCGGCGGAGGCGTACCCGACGTGGGGCGGTTACGGGGCGTCGAAGGCGGCGCTGGACCAGCTGGCGGCGGTGCTGGGCGAGGAGGAACCGGGGCTGCGGGTGTGGGCGGTCGACCCGGGCGACATGGCGACGGACCTGTACGCCGCGGCGGTCCCGGAGGACACGGACGCGGCGCGGCCGTCGCCGGAGAGCGTGGCGCCCGCGTTCCTCCGGCTGATCCGGGAGCGGCCGGCGGGCGGGCGGTACGCCGCTCCGGCCCTGTTGGAGGAGCCGACGGGGCCGGGCGGAGGTTCCCGGTGAGCGCGCGGGTGCGGTGCGGGGACGGCGAGGTCGCCCTCGCCCCGCCGGGCCCGGGCGGGGTGGGACCGGCGATGGCCGGTCGTTCCCCAGCCCCGGAAGCGCCCACACCGGGACCGGGCAAGGCCGGGACGACCGCGGTTGCGGGAGATTCCGCAGCCCCGGAAGCACCAGCGCCAAGGGGGACGGGACCGGTGGGGGCGGGAGGTTCCGCAGCGCCGGAACCTCCCGCGCCGGCGGGGGCCGAGGCCGGGACCGCGGTCGTCGGAGATTCCATGACCCCGCAACCGCCCGCACCCGGTCCCGGCGGGGCGGCATCGGCGGCGGTCGTCTGCCCCACGGCCCTGGAGGCGTTGCGGGTGCCGGCGGATCTGTCGGCTCGGGTGCCGGCCGAGCAGCGGGGTGCGGGGCGGGACGACATACGGCTGCTCGTGTCGCGGGGGCGGGCGGTCTCGCATCGTGCGTTCCGGGAACTGCCCGGGGAGCTGCGGGTGGGGGACGTGCTGGTGGTGAACACGTCCGTCACCTTGCCCGCCGCGGTGAACGGGCGCGTCGGCGGGGAGCGGGTCGTCGTGCACTTCTCGACGCGGGGTGCGGACGGGCGGTGGGCGGTGGAGCTGCGGGCGCCCGGTGGGGCGGGGGTCACCGGGCCGCGGCCCGGCGGACCGGTGGGGGCGGTCGTGCGGCTGCCGGGCGGGCGGGACCTGGTGCTGGAGGAGCCGATCGGGCCCGCGTCCGGGGCCCGGCTGTGGTGGGCCCGGGTGCCGGAACCGGTGCCGGAGCTGTTGCGGCGGTACGGGCGGCCCATTCGGTACGGGTACACGGACCGGGATCAGCCGCTGTCGGCGTATCGGACGGTGTTCGCCGTGCCGTCGCCCGACGGGAGCGGTTCGGCGGAGATGCCGAGTGCCGCGCGGCCCTTCACGGTCGCGCTGGTGGCGGAGCTGGTGCGCCGGGGGGTGCTGTTCGCTCCGCTGTCCCTGCACACGGGAGTGGCGTCGGCGGAGGCGCACGAGCCGCCGTACCCGGAGCGGTTCGCGGTACCGGCGGCGACGGCGTGGCTGGTGAACGCCGTACGGGCGGCGGACAGCGGGCGGGTGGTCGCGGTGGGGACGACGGCCGTGCGGGCGCTGGAGTCGGCGGCGAGGGCGGACGGGGTGGTCCGGCCGGCCGAGGGGTGGACGGACCTCGTGGTGACGCCGCAGCGGGGCGTGCGGGTGGTGGACGGGCTGCTGACCGGGCTGCACGAGCCGCAGGCCTCGCATCTGCTGATGCTGGAGGCGGTGGCGGGGCGCGAGGCACTGCGCCGCGGGTACGAGGCGGCGCTCCAGGAGCGGTACCTCTGGCACGAGTTCGGGGACGTCCACCTCATCCTGCCGGATGAGGAAGGTAACGCTCCGGATTGCTTCAGCAACGAGTGGTGAGGCTGTTACCTCGCCGATGTGAGCCCAGGCATAGGGCCCACGTCACTTACGAACGTACCTAGTGGTCACATAAGGGCGATTTGAGCAGGCATGGCCCGGGGTCATTTCGGACGAACAGGACCCTGTTCCACTACCCGCCTTCGTACGTCACACCTTTGCCACACGATTTTGCTGCCGCTAAGAATTGCTCTCGTCCCCGACGGAGGTGCGCATCACCGCCTCCGGTCTCGTCCTCCGTGAGGACACCTGAGCATTCGAAGAGGTAGCCCTACATGTCTGCGACTCGCATTCCCCGTCGTCTCCGTCGTCTGAACAAGGTCCAGAAGATCTCCGTGGCCGGTGTGTCGGCCCTGGGCGTCGCCGCCCTGACCTTCTCGCTCGTCCCGTCGAACGCCGATGCCGAGATTGCCCCGCAGGCGGCAGCCGCCGCCGCTCCCGTGGCCTTCACCAACGCCGCGGGGTCCGCACAGGCCAAGACCGTGCAGAACAGCATGATCGAGCAGCACTCCACCGCCGAGAAGCTCGTGAAGGCCGCCGACGCCGCGAAGGCGAGGGCCGCCGCCGAGACCAAGGCCAAGGCCGCCAAGGCGAAGGCCGCGTCCGAGGCGAAGGCCAAGGCCGCCGCCGACGCGAAGGACAAGGCCGAGAAGGCCGCCAAGGCCAAGGCGGACGCGAAGAAGCGCGCGTCCGAGAAGGCCAACCGCTCCACCGCGCGCAAGCCCGTCTACGCCAACAACCTGGACGGCTGGATCCGCGAGGCCATGTCGATCATGAAGAAGGAAGGCATCCCGGGCTCGTACGACGGGATCCACCGCAACATCATCCGGGAGTCCAGCGGCAACCGCTGGGCCATCAACAACTGGGACATCAACGCCCAGAACGGCATTCCCTCCAAGGGGCTGCTCCAGGTGATCCAGCCGACCTTCGACCGCTACCACGTGGCGGGCACCAAGAAGGACCTGTACGACCCGGTCGCCAACATCGTCGCCGCCTGCAACTACGCGGCCGACCGCTACGGCTCCATGGACAACGTGAACAGCGCGTACTGATCCGCCGAGCCCAGCCGTACACATGCCGGAGGCCGGCACCCCGCGGGG
>NZ_JBHXJG010000203.1:0-13602 GCF_042723425.1 Streptomyces sp. NPDC058375
GGGCCCGGACCGGTGATCGGTCCGGGCCCTTCCGCGTACGTACGGGAGATCAGCGGCGGTGCTGCGAGTCCGCCACCGTCACCTCGACGCGCTGGAACTCCTTGAGGTCGCTGTAGCCGGTGGTGGCCATCGCGCGGCGCAGGGCGCCGAAGATGTTCATGGAGCCGTCCGGGGTGTGCGAGGGGCCGGTGAGGACCTCCTCCGTCGTCCCGACCGAGCCGAGGTCGACCAGCTTGCCGCGCGGCACGTCCTCGTGGACGGCCTCCATGCCCCAGTGGCGGCCGCGGCCCGGCGCGTCGGTGGCGCGGGCCAGCGGGGAGCCCATCATCACGGCGTCCGCACCGCAGGCGACGGCCTTCGGCAGGTCGCCGGACCAGCCGACGCCGCCGTCGGCGATGACGTGCACGTACCGGCCGCCGGACTCGTCCATGTAGTCGCGGCGGGCGCCGGCGACGTCCGCGACGGCGGTGGCCATCGGGACCTGGATGCCGAAGACGTTGCGCGTGGTGTGCGCGGCGCCGCCGCCGAAGCCGACGAGGACTCCGGCCGCGCCGGTCCGCATCAGGTGCAGGGCGGCGGTGTACGTGGCGCAGCCGCCGACGATGACCGGGACGTCCAGCTCGTAGATGAACTGCTTCAGGTTCAGCGGCTCGGCCGCGCCCGAGACGTGCTCGGCGGAGACCGTCGTCCCCCGGATGACGAAGATGTCGACGCCCGCGTCGACGACCGCCTTGGAGAACTGGGCGGTGCGCTGCGGGGAGAGCGCGGCGGCGGTCACGACGCCGGAGTCGCGCACCTGCTTGATGCGCTGCCCGATCAGCTCCTCCTGGATGGGGGCGGAGTAGATCTCCTGGAGCCGACGGGTCGCGGACTCGACCGGCATCTCGGCGATCTCGTCCAGCAGCGGCTGCGGGTCGGCGTGCCGGGTCCACAGGCCTTCCAGGTTCAGAACGCCGAGGCCGCCGAGCTCGCCGATCCGGATGGCGTGCTGCGGGGAGACCACGGAGTCCATGGGCGCGGCCAGGAACGGCAGCTCGAAGCGGTAGGCGTCGATCTGCCAGGCGATCGAGACCTCCTTCGGGTCACGGGTGCGGCGGCTCGGAACGACGGCGATGTCGTCGAATGCGTAAGCCCGGCGGCCGCGCTTGCCGCGCCCGATCTCGATCTCAGTCACGATGTGTGGCCTTTCCCTCTACGTCTGCGCTGACCAGTATCCCCGACGCACACGTGAGGGGCGGTACCGGGAACTCCGGTCCGCCCCTCACCTGCGCCGATGCGTTACTTCCCGCGTTACTTCCGGCTGTAGTTCGGCGCTTCCACCGTCATCTGGATGTCGTGCGGGTGGCTCTCCTTGAGACCCGCCGAGGTGATCCGGACGAAGCGGCCCTTGCTCTCCATCTGGTCGACGGACGCGGCGCCGACGTAACCCATGGTCTGGCGCAGGCCCCCGACGAGCTGGTGGAGGACGTTGGCCAGCGGGCCCCGGTAGGGCACCTGGCCCTCGATGCCCTCGGGGACGAGCTTGTCGTCCGAGGAGACCTCGGCCTGGAAGTAGCGGTCCTTGGAGTAGGACCGGCCCTGGCCGCGGGACTGCATCGCGCCCAGCGAGCCCATGCCGCGGTACGACTTGAACTGCTTGCCGTTGATGAACATCAGCTCGCCCGGGGACTCCTCGCACCCGGCGAGCAGGCTGCCCAGCATCACGCTGTCCGCGCCGGCGGCGAGCGCCTTGCCGATGTCGCCGCTGTACTGGAGGCCGCCGTCGCCGATCACCGGGACGCCCGCGGCACGGGCGGCGAGCGCGGCCTCGTAGATCGCGGTGACCTGCGGGACGCCGATGCCGGCGACCACGCGGGTGGTGCAGATCGAGCCGGGGCCGACGCCGACCTTCACGCCGTCGACACCGGCGTCGATCAGCGCCTGGGCGCCGTCGCGGGTGGCGACGTTGCCGCCGATGACGTCCACGCCGACGCTCGACTTGATCTTCGCCATCCAGGCGAGGGCGTTGCTGTTGTGGCCGTGCGAGGTGTCGACGATCAGGAAGTCGACGCCCGCGGAGGCGAGGGCCTGCGCGCGCTCCAGCGCCTCGGGGCTGGCGCCGACGGCCGCGCCGACCAGCAGCCGCCCCTCGGCGTCCTTGGCGGCGTTCGGGTACTGCTCGGCCTTCTTGAAGTCCTTGACCGTGATGAGGCCCTTGAGGAGGCCCGCCTCGTCGACCAGCGGCAGCTTCTCGATCTTGTGACGGCGCAGCAGCTCCATGGCCTCGACGCCGGAGATGCCGACCTTGCCGGTGACGAGCGGCATCGGCGTCATGACCTCGCGCACCTGGCGCGTACGGTCCGACTCGAAGGCCATGTCGCGGTTGGTGACGATGCCGAGCAGCTTGCCCGCGGCGTCGGTGACCGGCACGCCGCTGATGCGGAACTTCGCGCAGAGCGCGTCCGCCTCGCCGAGCGTGGCGTCGGGGTGCACGGTGATCGGGTCGGTGACCATGCCGGACTCGGACCGCTTGACCAGGTCGACCTGGTTCACCTGGTCCTCGATGGAGAGGTTGCGGTGCAGCACGCCGACGCCGCCCTGACGGGCCATGGCGATGGCCATGCGGGCCTCGGTCACCTTGTCCATGGCGGCGGACAGCAGGGGGATGTTCACCCGTACGTTGCGCGAGATGAGGGTCGAGGTGTCGACCGCGTTGGGAAGGACCTCGGACGCGCCGGGCAACAGCAGCACGTCGTCGTAGGTCAACCCGAGCGTCGCGAATTTCTCGGGCACTCCGTCGACGTTTGCAGTCATGACACCTTCCCCAAATGGCCTTGATCGGTGCGGATGTCCATGCTAACGGCCCCGGGAGGTGTCTCATTCCACGATCAAGATCACTTGGCAGTTCTGGAGCTTCGCACGAGGCGGTCGCAGTGGAGCCCGCCGTGCCGTTACTGCTCCGCGAGCGCCCGGAGCCTGCTGAGCGCGCGGTGCTGGGCGACCCGGACCGCACCCGGGGACATCCCGAGCATCTGGCCGGTCTCCTCCGCGGTCAGCCCGACCGCGACCCGCAGGACCAGCAGCTCGCGCTGGTTCTCCGGGAGGTTGGCGAGGAGCTTCTTGGCCCAGGCGGCATCGCTGCTGAGCAGGGCGCGCTCCTCCGGGCCGAGGGAGTCGTCGGGCCGCTCCGGCATCTCGTCGGAGGGGACGGCCGTCGATCCCGGGTGGCGCATCGCGGCGCGCTGGAGGTCGGCGACCTTGTGTCCGGCGATGGCGAAGACGAAGGCTTCGAAGGGGCGGCCGGTGTCCTTGTAGCGCGGCAGCGCCATCAGCACCGCGACGCAGACCTCCTGCGCGAGGTCCTCCACGAAGTGGCGAGCATCACCGGGGAGGCGGTTCAGCCGGGAGCGGCAGTAGCGCAGGGCGAGGGGGTGGACGTGGGCCAGCAGATCATGGGTGGCCTGCGCGTCGCCGTCGACGGCCCGGTGCACGAGGGCACCGATCACCGTGGTTTCGTCGTCACGCATCGGACCATGGTGCCCTGATGCCGTACGGTCCGCTCCACCGCGTCCCGAGTTGTGCACCGAAGCGTTATGAGCGGGTGCGCCGGATGTCATGTCCTGCGCCCTCCCCTTCCGCTCGACCGAATCGTTCCTGAGGAACTCCACGACTCAAGGATGCGTCATCGGCCGGGAAGCGTCACATGGCACCGCTGAGCGGGCGCCCGGATACGGGGTGTGGAACCGGTGGCCCGCTCCGTGACCCCGTCCGCCGGTCTGCGGACGGGGCGCGGCCCGGGCCGCGTGGTCAGCGGACCAGGCCCCAGCGGAATCCGAGGGCCACCGCGTGGGCACGGTCCGAGGCCCCGAGCTTCTTGAACAGACGGCGGGCGTGGGTCTTGACCGTGTCCTCGGAGAGGAACAGCTCGCGGCCGATCTCCGCGTTGGATCGGCCGTGGCTCATGCCTTCGAGCACCTGGATCTCCCGCGCGGTGAGCGTGGGAGCCGCCCCCATCTCGGCGGACCGCAGCCGGCGCGGGGCGAGCCGCCACGTCGGGTCGGCCAGCGCCTGGGTGACGGTGGCCCGCAGCTCGGCGCGCGAGGCGTCCTTGTGCAGATAGCCGCGGGCCCCGGCGGCGACCGCGAGCGCGACCCCGTCCAGGTCCTCGGCGACGGTCAGCATGATGATCCGGGCCCCGGGGTCGGCGGAGAGCAGTCGCCGGACGGTCTCCACACCTCCCAGACCGGGCATGCGTACGTCCATCAGAATCAGATCCGAACGATCGGCACCCCAGCGGCGGAGGACTTCCTCGCCGTTGGCCGCGGTCGTCACGCGCTCGACGCCGGGCACGGTGGCCACCGCGCGACGGAGCGCTTCTCGGGCAAGCGGGGAGTCGTCGCAGACGAGGACGGATGTCATGACCGTCCTCCGCAGCTGATGCGCGTCACCTTGAGCCTCCAGGCTGATACAAGTCGTCACCTGTGCGGTCGACCCCCTCGGACATGTGCCCGAGCCGGATATCCGTCAACCGCATCCGTTCCCTTAACGACGGTCACTCGAAAGAGTTACGGGTCGTGCGACCGGGTTCGGCACTCTACGTGAAGGCCCGAATACGGAGGAGAACGGCGCGGGTGATTCACCCGTCAACTTGATCTTCACTCCTCGGCGTGCCCTATTTGGCAGCTTTTCTTCCCTTTCAAGGGTGTCTGTGGCTAGATTCGCAATCAGTCATATTTACATCTACTAGCACCGTAGATGTACGGTCGAGACTTCGGTCACACCGATCACAGACGGTCCGAACACAGCAGGCCGTCGATCACAGACGGTCGAGGATGCCGCTTCCGACGCAGCACAGCTCCGAGGGGACAAGCAATGGCAGATTTCTCCCGCCTTCCCGGACCCAACGCAGACCTGTGGGACTGGCAGCTGCTCGCCGCCTGCCGAGGCGTGGACAGCTCCCTGTTCTTCCACCCGGAGGGTGAGCGCGGCGCGGCGCGGAGCGCCCGCGAGACCTCCGCCAAGGAGGTGTGCATGCGCTGCCCGGTACGGGCCGAGTGCGCGGCGCACGCCCTGGCCGTACGAGAGCCCTACGGCGTGTGGGGCGGCCTGACGGAGGACGAGCGCGAAGAGCTGATGGGCCGGGCCAGAACCCGACTGATCACCGCCGCGCCGTCCGGGGCCCCCACCGCAGGCCCGGGCCCCGGCGCGCCCTGACACCCGTACGCCGCACCGCAACGAAGAAACGTTTCTTCGACACCTTCAGCCATCCGGCCCGCGCCCAGCCGCAGCGGGGCCGGACCCCTCACCGCACGTGTGCCGCCGGGCTGCACGGCCCCGCCCGGCCTCAGCGGGCGGCCGTCCGCGCCAGCTGGTCCAGGGTGGCCGCCACCGCCGGAACCCGGGCCAGGTCCGGCAGGGTCAGCGCGACGATCTCCCGCTCGATCGCGGGCTCGACCGGCACGGCCCTGGCCCCCTTGGCCCGTACCGACTCGACGGCCAGTTCCGGCAGCACCGCCACCCCGAGCCCGGCCCCGACGAGACCCATCACCGCCGGGTAGTCGTCGGTGGCGAAGTCGATGCGCGGGGCGAAGCCGGACTCCTCGCAGACCTCGACCAGTTGCCGGCGGCAGCGCGGGCAGCCCGCGATCCACGACTCCTCGGCCAGCTCGCCGATGGACACGCTCGACGCCTCCGCCAGCCGGTGCCCCTCCGGCAGCAGGCCGATCAGCCGGTCGGTGAGCAGCGGCCGGACCACCAGGTCGTCCCATTCGCCGCCGGTCGCCCCGTAACGGAACGCCAGCGCGATGTCGCAGTCGCCCTCGCGCAGCAGGTCCACCGAGCGCGGCGGCTCGGCCTCGACGAGCGAGACCCTGGTGCCGGGGTGTTCGGCGCGCAGGGCGGCCAGCGCCCCGGGGACCAGGGTCGAGCTGCCGCTGGGGAAGGAGACCAGCCGGACCCGGCCGGCCCGCAGTCCGGCGATGGCGGCGACCTCCTCCTCGGCGGCGGTCAGCCCCGCGAGGATGCCGGAGGCGTGCCGTACCAGCGCCTCGCCGGCCTGCGTGAGGCGCATCTCGCGCCCGGTGCGGATCAGCAGCGTGGTGCCGGCGGAGGATTCCAGGGCCTTCATCTGCTGGCTGACGGCGGGCTGGGTGCAGCCGAGTTCGCGGGCTGCGGCGGAGAACGAGCCGGTGGTGGACACGGCGCGCAGGACACGGAGGTGGCGAGCTTCGATCACTCCACCAGCATAAGGAACTCTTGGAGAAGGGGCGAATTAATGGTGATGAACTTTGACATCGGGGCGGTTAGCGTGAGCGCATGAAGCTGCTGACCGTGAACATCGGACGCCCCACCCCCTCCGCGCAGACCGCCGGACCCGATGGCCTCACCGGGATCGACAAGCGCCCGGTGGAAGGCCCCGTGGAGGTTCTCGAACCCGGGCCCAAGGGCGTCGGCGGCAGCGGACTGGCCGGGGACGCGGTGTGCGACCTGCGCCATCACGGCGGCAGCGACCAGGCGGTGTACGCCTTCGCCCGCGAGGAGCTGGACGCCTGGGAACGGGAGCTGGGCGGCCGGAAGCTGGCCAACGGGGTGTTCGGCGAGAACTTCACGACCCTGGGCCTCGACGTCAGCGGCGCGCGGATCGGCGAGCGCTGGCGGGTGGGGTCGGACCTGGTGCTGGAGGTGACCTCCGGGCGCATCCCGTGCCGGACCTTCGCCGGCCACCTCGGGGAGAAGGGATGGGTGCGGCGGTTCACCCAGCAGGGCGCCACCGGCGCGTATCTGCGGGTGATCGAACCGGGCGCGGTCCGCGCCGGGGACCGCATCGAGATCGTGCACCGGCCGGACCACGAGGTCACCGCCGCCCTGCAGTTCCGGGCGGTGACGACCGAACGCACCCTGCTGCCCGCGCTGCTGGCCGCCGGAGAGGCGCTGCATCCCGAGGCACTGCGGCAGGCCCGGGAGTACGCCGCGCAGCAGGGCTGAGGGCCGGGCGGGGCGGTTCCGTACGAGGACGGCACCCGGTTCGGTGACACAGCGTCACTCCGCGCGATGTCGATCCGTACACCTCGGAAGGCGGCGCGCCGCATGGGTTCGGGCCGCCGACGCCCCTCCCCCGGGACAGCGGGCGGGTGAGGTCCCGGTCGGTGCGGGGCACTAACGTGCCGCGTATGACGACTGCACTGATCACGGGCGCGACGGCGGGCATCGGGGCCGCGTTCGCGCGGCGGCTCGCGGCCCAGGCGCACAACCTGGTGCTGGTGGCGCGGGACACCGCACGGCTGCGCGAGCAGGCCACGGAACTGCACGACCGGCACGGCATCGAGGCCGAGGTGCTGAGCGCCGACCTGTCCACGGACGGCGGGATCGAGGCGGTCGAGAAGCGGCTCGCGGACCGCAGGCACCCGGTCGAGCTGCTGGTCAACAACGCCGGGTTCGGCAACAAGGGGCGCTTCCTGGAGGTGTCCATGGCCGATGAGCTGACGATGCTGAAGGTGCACTGCGAGGCGGTGCTGCGGCTGACCTCGGCGGCGGTCGCCGGGATGAAGGAGCGCGGCCGGGGCGGGGTCGTCAACGTGGCGTCCGTCGCGGCGTTCGTGCCGCGCGGTACGTACGGGGCGTCCAAGTCCTGGGTGGTGCAGTTCACCCAGGGCGCGGCGCGGGATCTGGCCGGGTCGGGGGTGCGGCTGATGGCGCTGTGCCCCGGGTTCGTCCGGACGGAGTTCCACGAGCGGGCCGGAATGGGCACGGACAACATCCCGGGCTGGATGTGGCTCGACGCGGACAAGCTGGTGGCCTCCGCGCTGACGGATCTGGCCCGGGGGAAGACGGTGTCGATCCCGGACCCGCGCTACAAGGCGCTGATGGGGCTGGTGAAGGTCGCGCCGCGGGGGCTGCTCGGCGGGGTCACCTCGCGGACGGGACGCAAGTACGGTCCGCAGTAGGCGGCCTGTCCACTTCGGTACGCGGTCCGGAGGCGGCTTGTCCGCCTGGGTATGCGGTCCGGAGGCGGCTTGTCCGCCCCGGTACGCGGTACGGGAGGCGTACGGGAGTTGCTCGGCCCCTCCCGTGTCCGGCCGCCCTGTGATCGAATGATCGTCCGTTGCTCAGGGTTCGATCATTTCTGCTCCAGGGGGCTGTCTCCGTGCGCGAAGGTGCTGCTGAACGTCATGACCGGCTGCTGAACCTCGTACGCGAGCGGGGCACCGTACGGGTCTCGGACCTGGCGGACCGGCTCGGCGTCGCCACCGTCACCGCCCGGCGCGATGTCGAGGCGCTGGCATCCCGGGGGCTGCTGGAGCGGGCGCACGGGTCGGTGTCCTGGCCGGCCGACCGGGGCCCGGCCGGTACGCCGGCGGGCGGCGGTCCGGTGATCGGGATGCTGGCCCCGGCCGCCGCCTACTACTTCGCCGAGGTGATCCGGGGCGCGCACGAGGCGGCCGCCCGGCTCGGCGCGCGGCTGATCCTGCGGGTCACCGACTACCGCCCCGAGGACGACGCGGCGCACGCGGCCGGGCTGCTGGCGGCCGGGGCGCAGGGGCTGCTGCTGGCGCCGAGCTGGACGGAGCCGGACCACCCGGAGCGGTACGGCGAGTGGGTGGCCCGGCTGCCCGGCGCGAAGGTGCTGGTGGAGCGGAAGGGCGCACCCGGCAGCCCGTTGGAGGGCCTGGACCGGGTGGGCTCGGACCACGCCCACGGGGTGCTCCTCGCCGTTCGGCACCTGGTGCGGCTGGGGCACGGGACGCCGATGCTGGTGGCCCGTTCGGACAGCCCGACGGCCCTGGCGGTACGGGCCGGGTTCACGCGGGCGCTGGCCGTGCTGGGTCTCGCCGGGACTGAGCCGCTGATCGCGTCGGTCTCCGCCGACCGCGATCCGGCCCTCTTCGAGCGGTCGGCGCTGGCGGTGCGTGACGCGGTGCGCGAGGGGCGGGCGAGTTCGGTGCTGGTCCACAACGACGAGGAGGCCATCCGGCTGGTGCGCCGGCTGGCCGAGCTGGGCGTGCGGGTGCCCGAGGACCTGGCGCTGATCACGTACGACGACGAGGTGGCCGCGCTCGCCGACACCCCGCTGAGCGCGGTGGCCCCGCCCAAGCGGGACGTGGGGCGCGGTGCGGCGGAGCTGCTGGTGGAGCGGCTGTCCGGGCCCCGGCACCCGGGCGGGGACGGGCAGCCGCCACGGCGGCACGTGGCGCTGCTGCCGACGTTGCGGGTACGGGAATCCTGCGGGGGGCCGGGGGCGGGCGACGCCGACCGTCTTGCGACGGTCTGACCCTCTTCACCCCCTCCCGAATCGATCATTATTCGATCATTCAATCTTTCGCTCTTGACTTCGCTCAGGAGGGATCGAAACATCGCGGCTACCCAGCTCGTACCGTCCGTACAGGAGCCATGCCGTGAGCCGCAGTTGGTCCCGTTCCGTCCATGCGCTGGTCGGCGCCGCCACCGCCCTCGCCCTTGTCACGGCGTGCGGCGGCGCCGACGACTCCCGCGCCCGAGGTACCGCCGACGCCCCGGTGACCGTGTCCTTCTGGGCATGGACGAAGGGATCCCAGGAGGTCGTGGACGCGTTCAACGCGACCCACGACACGATCCGGGTGACGTTCGAGGAGATACCGTCGGGCGGCCTCGGCGGTTACCCCAAGATCGCCAACGCGGTGAAGGCGGGCATCGCCCCCGATCTGCTCTCCATCGAGTATCCGCAGCTGTCCGCGTTCGTCAGCCAGGGGTCGCTCCAGGACCTCAGCCCCTATCTGACCGAGGACGTCAAGAAGAAGTTCCTGCCGCAGACGATCGAGATGACGACGCTCGGCGGCAAGAACTGGGCCGTCCCCTTCGACGCCGCGCCCCAGGTCTTCTACTACCGCAAGGACTTCTTCGCCGAACACTCCATCGAACCGCCCGCCACCTGGGACGACTTCCGGAGCGCGGCCGAGCAGGTGCGGAAGGCCGCCCCGAACACCCGGATCGCCACCTTCTTCCCCGACGACCCGACGTTCTTCCAGGCCATGGCGTGGCAGGCGGGCGCGCAGTGGTTCCGGGCCGGGACGGACGCCTGGCGGATCGACACGACGGATCCCGCCTCGGAGCGCACGGCCAACTACTGGCAGGACCTGATCGACGACCGGCTCGTCTCCACCGCGTCCTCGTTCAGCCCCGAGTGGACCAGCTCCCTGAAGCAGGGCACCACCGTCGGCTACCTCGGGGCGTCCTGGGGCGCGGGCGTGCTGGCGGGCATCGTGCCCGAGCAGAAGGGGAAGTGGGCGGCGGCGGCGCTGCCGAGCCCGGAGGCGGACCGGCCGGCCAGCGGGATGATCGGCGGCTCCACGTTCGCGGTCAGCAAGGGCAGTACCAAGACCGCGGCCGCCGTCGAGTTCGCGCTGTGGATGGCGACGCACGAGGACGCGATCAACGCCCGGATCGGGGCGAGCACGTCGAGCGCCCTGCCCGCCTCCCCCGCCATGGTGCCGATCGCGAAGAAGGCGTTCGACACGAGCTTCTACGGCGGCCAGGACCTGTACGGGCTGTTCGAGGAGGCGGGCCACTCCATCGGGCCCGACTGGGTGTGGGGCCCGAGCCCCGGCGCGACCAACTCCGCGCTGGGCGACGAGCTGGACGAGGTCGTCGGCGGCGGCTCGACCCTGCCGCGCGCGCTCCGGCGGGCCCACGAGGCCACCGTCGCCGACCTGAGGAAGCGCGGTCTGAAGGTCGAGGAGCCGTCATGAGCGGCAACGACGGAGGGCGGGCGCCGAAAGCGCTGAGCGCCCTCGGCAGAGGCCGCACCCCGCGCCGCTCCACCGCCCTCAGCTCACGCACCCGTACCCGGCTGGCGGCCTGCACGCTCCTCACCCCCTTCTTCGTCCTGTTCACCGTGGCGATGATCGCCCCGGTCGGCTACGCGCTCTGGCTCTCCCTCTTCACCGAGAAGCAGTCCGGCCTCGGCTTCGACGGCCCCCGTACCGTCTTCGACGGGCTGGGCAACTACGCGGACGCCCTGGGCGACCAGGCGTTCCGCGACGGATTCTGGGTGCTGCTCGGCTACTGCGCGCTCTACCTCCCGCTGATGATCGGCGGAGCGATCGTGCTGGCGCTGCTGCTGGACACCGCGCTGGCCCGCGCCCGCCGCTTCTTCCAGCTGGCGCTGTTCCTGCCGCACGCCATCCCCGGCCTGATCGCCGCGCTGATCTGGATCTACCTCTACACCCCGCAGCTCAGCCCGGTCGTCGCCGCCATGGAGGCCGGGGGCGTCGGCTTCGACTTCTTCTCCTCCGAGGGCACGCTCCCCTCCATCGTGAACATCGCGCTGTGGCAGTGGCTCGGCTACAACGTGGTGATCTTCTACGCCGCCCTCCAGGCCGTGGACCGCTCGCTGCTGGAGGCGGCGACCGTCGACGGGGCGGGGAACTGGCGGATCGCCTTCTCCGTCAAGCTCCCCCTGATCCGCTCGTCGCTGGTGATGGTCCTGCTCTTCACGGTCATCGGTTCGCTCCAGCTGTTCACCGAGCCCCTGATCCTCAGCCGCGGTTCGGGCTCGGCTGTGACCAGCACCTGGACCCCGAACATGTACGCGTACAGCGCCGCCTTCGAACGCAACGACTACGGCCTCGCCGCCGCCGCGTCCGTACTGATCGCCCTGGTCGCGGCCGTGCTCTCCTTCGTCGTCACGCGCTTCACCAACCGTAGGAAGGAGGCACGCCCATGACCTCCGGCCGATGGCTGTCGAAGTCCGCGGTCAACGTCGTCCTGCTGATCGCCGCCGTGTACACCCTGTTCCCTCTGGTCTGGCTGCTCTCGGCGGCCACCAAGGACGCGGGCAACCTGCTGGGCGGCGACGTCTTCTCCCTCCAGGGCTTCGACCTCGCGCACAACCTGTCCGAGCTGACGGCCTACCAGGACGGCGTCTACTTCCGCTGGTACGGCAACTCGCTGCTGTACGCGGGCATCGGGGCGCTCGGCTGCTCGCTGGTCAGCGTCGCCGCCGGGTACGCCTTCGACAAGTACCGCTTCCGGGGCAAGGAGAAGCTGTTCGCCCTGGTGCTGCTGGGCGTGCTGCTGCCCTCCACCGCCCTGTCGCTCCCGCTGTATCTGCTGGCGGTCGAGACCGGCACCGTCAACACCTACTGGGCCGTCCTGATCCCGGCGCTGGTCAACCCGTTCGGCGTGTATCTGTCCCGGATCTTCAGCGCGGGCTACATCCCCGACGAGGTCCTGGAGGCCGCCCGGATCGACGGGGCGGGCGAGATGCGGGCCTTCTGGTCGGTCGGCCTGCGCATGGTCATGCCCGGCTTCGTGACCGTCTTCCTCTTCCAGTTCACCGCGATCTGGAACAACTTCTTCCTGCCCCTGGTCATGCTGTCGGACAAGGACCTCTATCCGCTCAGCCTGGGCCTGTACAACTGGCACAGCAACGCCAACGCCGACCCGTCCTTCTATCCGATGGTCGTCACCGGCTCCCTCCTCGCCGTCACCCCGCTGATCATCGCCTTCGTCACGCTCCAGCGGCACTGGAAGGCCGGCCTCACCGCAGGAAGCGTCAAATGACCACCACACCCACCGCTCTCCTCGCCATGGGCCCCGGCATCGCGGACCGCCTCTTCACCCCCGTACAACGGGCACGCCTCACCGCGCTCGTCGACACCGACCCCGCCCTGAGCGCCCACCGGCTGACCGACCCGACGCCCGAGGTGGCCCGGGCGCTCGCCGACGCGGAGCTGCTCATCACCTGCTGGGGAGCGCCCCCGCTCACCGCCGACGTCCTCACCGCCGCCCCCCGGCTGCGGGCCGTCGTCCACGCCGCCGGGAGCGTCAAGCACCACATCACCCCGGCCTGCTGGGAGCGCGGCCTCCGGGTCACCTCGGCGGCCGGGGCGAACGCGCTGCCGGTCGCGGAGTACACGCTGGCCGCGATCCTGTTCGCCGGGAAGAACGTGCTGCCCGCCGCCCACCGCTACCGGGAGCTGCGCGTCCCGCACGACTGGCGGGCGGAGCTGACGGGGCACGGCAACTACCGGCACGCCGTGGGCATCGTGGGCGCTTCGCGGATCGGCCGCCGGGTGATCGAGCTGCTGCGCCCGTTCGATCTGGAGGTGCTGCTCTTCGACCCGTACGTGGACACGGGGGCGGCGGCCCGGCTGGGCGCGGAGAAGGTGGAGCTGGAAGAGCTGTGCGCCCGCAGCCGGATCGTCTCCGTCCACGCGCCCGAACTGCCCGCGACCAGGCATCTGATCGGGGCGGCGCAGTTGGCGGCGATGGCGGACGGGGCGACGCTGATCAACACCTCGCGGGGTTCGCTGATCGACGGCGACGCGCTGCTGCCGGAGCTGGTGTCGGGGCGGCTGAACGCGGTGCTGGACGTGACGGAACCGGAGGTGCCGCCCGCCGGCTCGCCGCTGTACGACCTGCCGAACGTGCTGCTGACCCCGCATGTGGCGGGTTCGCTGGGCGACGAGATCCACCGCCTGGCGGACTTCGCGCTGGACGAGGTGGCGCGGTACGCGAGCGGGCTGCCGTTCGCGGACCCGGTGACACCGGAGGACCTGACGCGCATGGCCTAGGAAGTGTCCGGCCCGGAACCCACCGAGGCCCGGCGCCCCCGCGCCGGGGGGGCCGGGCCTCGGTGACGTACCG
>NZ_JBHXJG010000204.1:0-13561 GCF_042723425.1 Streptomyces sp. NPDC058375
GCACGGCGCCGAGGGGATCCTCAAGTTCACCGAGATGTGTATAAGAGACAGCCGCGGCCGACTGCTTGCCCCGTATCGTTGAGAACGCCGAGCCGTACCCGTCACCGTCGATGCAGAGAGGCGCCGAGCAATGGTGCAGATCAAGACCCCCGAGCAGATCGCGAAGATGCGCGAGGCGGGCCTGGTGGTCGCTGCCATTCACGCCGCCACCCGTGAGGCGGCCGTTCCCGGGGCCACCACGCACGACCTGGACCAGGTCGCCCGCAAGGTGATCGCCGACCAAGGCGCGAAGTCGAACTTCCTCGGGTACGGCGGGTTCCCCGCGACCATCTGCACCTCGGTCAACGAGGTCGTCGTCCACGGCATCCCGGACGAGAAGACGGTCCTCAAGGACGGCGACATCATCTCGATCGACGCCGGCGCGATCGTGGACGGCTGGCACGGTGACGCGGCCTACACCGCCTTCGTGGGCACCGGTCATGCTCCGGAGCTGGTCGAGCTGTCCCGGGTGACCGAGGAGTCGATGTGGGCCGGGATCGCCGCGATGAAGGTGAACAACCGCCTCGTCGACGTCTCCCGGGCGATCGAGACCTACATCCGCCGCCAGCCGCGTCCGGCGACCGGGAAGTACGGGATCATCGAGGACTTCGGCGGCCACGGCATCGGCACCGAGATGCACATGGACCCGCACCTGCTGAACTACGTCTCCCGCAAGCGCGGCAAGGGGATCAAGCTGGTCCCCGGCGTCTGCCTGGCGATCGAGCCCATGGTCTCGCTCGGGACGGCGCGCACGGAGACGCTGGCCGACGACTGGACGGTCATCACGACGGACGGCACCTGGTCCTCGCACTGGGAGCACTCCATCGCGCTGACCGAGCAGGGGCCGCTGGTGCTGACCTCGCCGGACTGCGGCAAGGCGAAGCTCGCGGAGTACGGGATCGAGGCGGCGCCCGACCCTCTGGGCTGACCCGGCCCCTGGGCCGAGGTATCCCGACGCAACCCTTCCGGCAGGTCTAAGGATCACCGGGAGTGGGCAAACTTGACGGATTCGTCTTTTGGGGTCCGCTGACGTAGACTGACTCGTCGGCTCTGGTGCATCCGTGTGTCCACATGCAATCGCATGGCAGGCACGGGATGGCGGGAGCCGATCAAGGTAGCCGATTCGAAAGGCGAAGCGTGGCCAAGAAGCAAGGTGCCATCGAGATTGAGGGCACCGTGATCGAGTCCCTCCCGAACGCAATGTTCAAGGTGGAGCTCCAGAACGGTCACAAGGTCCTGGCGCACATCAGCGGCAAGATGCGGATGCACTACATCCGTATCCTCCCGGATGACCGGGTCGTGGTGGAGCTCTCTCCGTACGACCTGACGCGTGGCCGGATCGTCTACCGCTACAAGTAGATCTTGCCGGCACCCCGTTTCGGCGGGTGATGGCACTGACCCGGAGAACCTGACATCCCATGAAGGTCAAGCCGAGCGTCAAGAAGATCTGCGACAAGTGCAAGGTGATCCGCCGTCACGGTCGGGTCATGGTCATCTGCGACAACCTGCGCCACAAGCAGCGCCAGGGCTGACGCACGACCGCCTGCATCTCGCAGTTCTTCGCGCGACGCACGTAATACGTACATACGCAGAGCCCGTCCAAGCCACGGCTGACGACACCTCCGGCGGGGGCCGGAGACCCGGGCGTACCACTGCTCCTCGTGAGCGGTCGGCGGTCGGGAGTGGCCCTGCGGAAGACCCCCGAAATAACAACTGGAGCCATTGAATGGCACGCGTTTCAGGTGTTGACATCCCGCGCGAAAAGCGCGTGGAGGTTGCCCTCACCTACGTCTTCGGTATCGGGCGCACCCGGTCCAAGGAGATCCTGGCCTCCACCGGCGTGAACCCGAACACCCGCGTTCGCGACCTGGCCGAGGAAGACCTCGTCAAGATCCGCGAGCACGTGGACGCCAACCTCCGCACCGAGGGTGACCTCCGTCGTGAGGTTCAGGCGAACATCCGCCGCAAGGTCGAGATCGGCTGCTACCAGGGCATCCGCCACCGTCGTGGCCTGCCCGTCCACGGTCAGCGCACCAGCACGAACGCGCGTACCCGCAAGGGCCCGCGTCGCGCCATCGCCGGTAAGAAGAAGCCGGGCAAGAAGTAGTCCTCAGCGGACGCACTGCGGACCTCCGGTGTCTCCGGAACCCGCAGCAACCAGCGGTCTTCGCTGTAGGACCGATCACCTCCCCTCTCCATCTGGAGTCAAGACATGCCCCCCAAGGGTCGTCAGGGCGCAGCCAAGAAGGTGCGTCGCAAGGAAAAGAAGAACGTCGCTCACGGCCACGCGCACATCAAGAGCACGTTCAACAACACCATCGTCTCGATCACGGACCCCTCGGGCAACGTGATCTCCTGGGCCTCCGCCGGCCACGTCGGCTTCAAGGGCTCGCGCAAGTCCACCCCCTTCGCCGCGCAGATGGCCGCCGAGTCGGCCGCCCGCCGCGCGCAGGAGCACGGCATGCGCAAGGTCGACGTCTTCGTCAAGGGTCCGGGCTCCGGCCGTGAGACCGCGATCCGTTCGCTCCAGGCCACCGGCCTGGAGGTCGGTTCGATCCAGGACGTCACCCCGACGCCGCACAACGGCTGCCGTCCGCCGAAGCGTCGCCGCGTCTGACCCGTCACGGCCGGTGACGGCCGTGCGTCAGTAGCGTTCAGGTCCGGGCGGTACGCCTCATTCGGGGCGTACCGCCCGTACCCTTGTTTCACTGTCGGGCATCAAATAGTGGGTGCCCACGACTGAAGGATCACCGCATGCTTATCGCTCAGCGTCCGTCGCTGACCGAAGAGGTCGTCGACGAGTTCCGCTCCCGGTTCGTGATCGAGCCGCTGGAGCCGGGTTTCGGTTACACCCTCGGCAACTCCCTCCGCCGTACGCTCCTCTCCTCGATCCCCGGTGCCGCTGTCACCAGCATCCGGATCGACGGTGTCCTGCACGAGTTCACCACCGTGCCGGGCGTCAAGGAGGACGTCACCGACCTCATCCTCAACATCAAGCAGCTGGTCGTCTCCTCGGAGCACGACGAGCCGGTCGTGATGTACCTGCGCAAGCAGGGCCCGGGTCTGGTCACCGCCGCCGACATCGCGCCCCCGGCCGGTGTCGAGGTGCACAACCCCGACCTCGTTCTCGCCACGCTCAACGGCAAGGGCAAGCTGGAGATGGAGCTGACCGTCGAGCGCGGTCGCGGCTACGTCTCCGCCGTCCAGAACAAGCAGGTCGGGCAGGAGATCGGCCGTATCCCGGTCGACTCCATCTACTCGCCGGTGCTCAAGGTCACGTACAAGGTCGAGGCGACCCGTGTCGAGCAGCGCACCGACTTCGACAAGCTGATCGTCGACGTCGAGACCAAGCAGGCCATGCGTCCCCGTGACGCCATGGCGTCGGCCGGTAAGACCCTGGTCGAGCTGTTCGGTCTGGCGCGCGAGCTCAACATCGACGCCGAGGGCATCGACATGGGCCCGTCCCCGACGGACGCCGCTCTCGCCGCCGATCTGGCTCTGCCGATCGAGGAGCTGGAGCTCACGGTCCGTTCGTACAACTGCCTCAAGCGCGAGGGCATCCACTCCGTGGGTGAGCTCGTGGCCCGCTCCGAGGCGGACCTGCTCGACATCCGCAACTTCGGTGCGAAGTCGATCGACGAGGTCAAGGCGAAGCTGGCCGGTATGGGCCTCGCGCTCAAGGACTCGCCTCCCGGCTTCGACCCGACCGCCGCGGCGGACGCCTTTGGCGCCGACGACGATGCGGACGCGGGTTTCGTGGAGACCGAGCAGTACTGATCGCCTCCCGGCTGGGGCGCCCTGATGTGAGGGTGCCCCGGGCCGGGGCAGAGGCTTTGTCCTCAATCGCCGGACGGGCTTGATGTCCGGCAGCTATGACTTCCGTGAGGCGACCGCTTCGCGGGAACTGACACCGGTACCTGATACGGCCGGTGCAGCACACAAGGAGAATCACCATGCCGCGTCCCGCCAAGGGTGCCCGTCTGGGCGGCAGCGCCGCGCACGAGCGTCTGCTCCTCGCCAACCTGGCGAAGTCGCTGTTCGAGCACGGCCGCATCACGACGACCGAGGCCAAGGCCCGCCGCCTGCGCCCCGTCGCCGAGCGTCTCGTCACCAAGGCGAAGAAGGGCGACATCCACAACCGTCGCCTGGTGCTCCAGACGATCACGGACAAGAGCGTCGTCCACACGCTCTTCACCGAGATCGCTCCCCGGTACGAGAACCGCCCCGGCGGTTACACCCGTATCACCAAGATCGGCAACCGTCGTGGCGACAACGCCCCGATGGCGGTCATCGAGCTGGTCGAGGCGCTGACCGTGGCCCAGCAGGCCACCGGTGAGGCCGAGGCCGCCACGAAGCGTGCGGTCAAGGAAGACGCCCTCAAGAAGGACGAGGCCCCCGCGGCCGAGTCCGTCGAGGACGCCAAGCCGGCCGACGACGCGCCCGCCGCGGAAGCGGCTGACGAAAAGGGCAAGGACGCCTGAGCGTTCTAGCGACCACGGGACGGGCCCGCATCACCCTTCGGGGCGGTGCGGGCCCGTTTCGCTGACCAGGGTGTGGAGAGGGAGACGCGGTGAGTGACGAGGCCGAGCCCGGGTTCGTACGGGTACGACTGGACCTGTCCTACGACGGCAAGGACTTCTCCGGCTGGGCGAAGCAGACCAGCCGGCGCACGGTGCAGGGCGAGATCGAGGACGCGCTGCGGACGGTGACCCGCTCGGCGGTGACGTACGACCTGACGGTGGCGGGCCGCACGGACGCCGGGGTGCACGCGCGGGGCCAGGTCGCCCATGTGGATCTGCCGGAGGCGGTGTGGGCGGAGCACGAGGAGAAGCTGCTGCGGCGGCTGGCGGGCCGGTTGCCGCTGGATGTACGGATCTGGCGTGCGGCCCCCGCTCCGGCCGGGTTCAACGCCCGGTTCTCCGCGCTGTGGCGACGGTACGCGTACCGCGTCGGCGACCGGCCCGGTGGGGTCGATCCGCTGACCCGGGGGCATGTGCTGTGGCACGACCGGCCGTTGGACATGGACGCGATGAACGAGGCGGCCGCGCTGATGGTGGGGGAGCACGATTTCGCGGCCTACTGCAAGAAGCGTGAGGGCGCGACGACCATCCGTACGCTCCAGAAGCTGAGTTGGGTACGGGATCCGGCGTCCGGGGTCCTCACCGCGACCGTGCAGGCGGACGCGTTCTGCCACAACATGGTGCGGGCGCTGATCGGGGCGGCGCTGTTCGTCGGCGACGGGCGGCGGCCGGCCTCCTGGCCCGCCGAGGTGCTGGCCGCGCAGGTGCGCGACCCGGGGGTGCATGTGGTGCGCCCGCACGGGCTGACGCTGGAGGAAGTGGCCTACCCGGCGGACGACTTGCTGGCGGCGCGGGCCGAAGAGGCCCGGAACGTACGGACGTTGCCGGGGGCGGGCTGCTGCTGATCGCCGACCCCCGGGCGCCGGGTCAGCCGTTGGGGTCGGCGGCGGCCTGGGAGGCCTGGAGCTGGCCGCGGCGGTGGATCTGGCCGAACGTGAAGTTCGTCAGGTCCTTGTTGACCGCGTAGACGTCCTTGTCGGCGGTGGTGACCCGCTTGCCGTTCAGGAAGCCGCCGACGGTGAAGTAGGCGTAACGGCCGTAGGAGTTGGTGGTGCGCAGGCAGACCGTGCCGCCCCGGCAGAAGGTGTCGACGCCGCCGCCGCTGAGCGAGGCGAGGCCGCCCGAGGACTGGTCGACGGTCTTCTTCGCGCGGGCCTCGGTCGCGAAGACGGCGACGCCGACCGTGAAGGCCACCCCGTCCTTGCGGTAGGTGGCCCGGATGAGCTGCGTGCAGCCGTTGTTCGTGAGGATCGAGCCGAGGGCGCCCTGGGTGCCCGTCGCGCACTTCGCGGAGTTGCTCGTCGCGCCCTTGAGGTGGACGCGGTCGCCCATGGTGAGCTTCTTGCCGGGGAAGAACCCGTCGACGGTGACCGGCGCCTTGTCCTTGTCGGCGCTGGATATGTACTCCTTGGGGTCCGGCGGGGGCGGCGGTGCGACCGAGGAGAAGGACGGCGCCGGCGCGGAGGTGTCCTCGGGGAGGTCGGCGGGGGCGGGCAGTTGGCTCGCGTTCTTGTCGGCCTTGCCGGTGCCGCCGCCGTTCGATGTGACCACTGCCGTGGTCACGATCGCGCCGATCGCCACGGTGGCCAGTGCGCCGCCGCCGATCATCAGCAGTCTCTTCCGTCGGGCGCGCGCGGCGGACTGATCCGCCAGCGCCGCCCAGTCCGGTGTCCCGTCGCCCCCGGGCCCCCAGGAGGCCCCCCCTTGCCCAAAGCTCATGCGCGCAGTTTAGGGGGTGAGGTAAACCGGTTGGGCCAGGAGTTCGCGGACCGTGACAATGCTCTGTATGGGACATCTTGAAGCGGGCCACCTGGAGTACTACCTGCCGGACGGGCGGGTGCTGCTCGGCGATGCCTCGTTCCGGGTGGCCGACGGGGCCGTCGTCGCGCTCGTCGGGGCGAACGGGGCGGGCAAGACGACGCTGCTCCGGCTGCTGGCGGGGGAGCTGCAGCCGCACGGCGGCACGGTGTCGGTGAGCGGCGGGCTCGGCGTGATGCCGCAGTTCGTGGGCTCGGTGCGGGACGAGCGGACGGTGCGGGACCTGCTGGTGTCCGTGGCCCAGCCCCGGATCAGGGAGGCCGCGAAGGCCGTCGACGCGGCCGAGGAGCGCATTCTCACCGTCGACGACGAGGCCGCGCAGATGGCGTACGCGCAGGCCCTGAGCGACTGGGCGGAAGCGCGCGGGTACGAGGCCGAGACGGTCTGGGACATGTGCACGATGGCCGCGCTGGGTGTCCCGTACGACAAGGCGCAGTGGCGCGAGGTGCGCACGCTCAGTGGCGGTGAGCAGAAGCGGCTGGTCCTGGAGGCGCTGCTGCGCGGGCCCGACGAGGTGCTGCTGCTCGACGAGCCGGACAACTATCTGGACGTGCCGGGCAAGCGGTGGCTGGAGGAGAAGCTGAAGGAGACCCGTAAGACGGTCCTCTTCGTCTCCCACGACCGGGAGCTGCTGTCCCGGGCCGCCGAGAAGATCGTCAGCGTCGAGCCGAGTCCGGCGGGCAGCGATGTGTGGGTGCACGGTGGCGGCTTCGCCACGTACCACGACGCCCGCAAGGAGCGGTTCGCGCGCTTCGAGGAGCTGTTGCGGCGCTGGCAGGAGGAGCACGCCCGGCTGAAGGCGCTCGTCCTGCGGATGCGGCAGCAGGCGGCGAACAGCCCCGACATGGCGAACCGCTACCACGCGATGCAGACGCGCTTCAAGAAGTTCGAGGAGGCCGGGCCGCCGCCGGAGCCGCCGCGCGAGCAGGACATCAAGATGCGGCTGCGCGGCGGGCGGACCGGGGTGCGGGCGGTCACCTGCAAGGGCCTGGAGCTGACCGGGCTGATGAAACCGTTCGACCTGGAGATCTTCTACGGGGAGCGTGTCGCGGTCCTCGGCTCCAACGGGTCGGGCAAGTCGCACTTCCTGCGGCTGCTGGCGGGGGAGCCGGTGGCGCACAGGGGGGAGTGGAAGCTCGGGGCCCGGGTCGTGCCGGGTCACTTCGCCCAGACGCACGCGCATCCGGAGCTGCTCGGCAAGACGCTGGTGGAGATCCTCTGGTCCGAGCACGCGAAGGACCGGGGCGGGGCGATGTCGGTGCTGCGGCGGTACGAGCTGGAGCGGCAGGGGGACCAGGCGTTCGAGCGGCTCTCGGGCGGGCAGCAGGCGCGGTTCCAGATCCTGCTGCTGGAGCTGGCGGGGACGACCGCGCTGCTGCTGGACGAGCCGACGGACAACCTGGACCTGGAGTCGGCGGAGGCGTTGCAGGACGGGCTTGAGGTGTACGACGGGACGGTGATGGCCGTGACGCACGACCGGTGGTTCGCGAAGTCCTTCGACCGGTATCTGGTGTTCGGGTCGGACGGGGTGGTGCGGGAGACGGCGGAGCCGGTGTGGGATGAGCGGAGGGTGCAGCGGGAGCGGTGAGCCGTGCGGCGCCGTTGCGGGGGCGCTGCCCCCGGGCCCTCGCGCCTCAAACGCCGGCGGGGCTGGAAAGATCGCCTCAAGCGCCGGCGGGGCTGGAAAGATCGCCTCAAACGCCGGCGGGGCTGAATGGGTGCGGCGGGGCCGGATGCGTGAGGCAGGGGATGGGGCGTGGTGTCCGGCGGGGCAAGCCGACGGCGGCCAAGGGCGTTTTGACCCGTGTGGGGGGTGCCCGGTAGGCTTCTGGTTTGTTATGCGTATCGGCTGCGCCGTTCTGGCGCTCAGGGCCCTTACGTAGGTTCTCTGGAGCAGTTACCAGTGGCTCGCATACGGGCAGCGTCCCGGCAGTGTGAGCCCCAGCTGCATGATCGCTTCAGGGGTGCCATGTGTTGTCTGGACCTCATCCACTAAGAAGCGAAGGCTACGAAGTGCGTACGTACAGCCCCAAGCCCGGCGATGTCACTCGCCAGTGGCACATCATTGACGCTCAGGACATCGTCCTGGGTCGTCTGGCCACCACGGCTGCGAACCTCCTCCGAGGCAAGCACAAGGCGATCTACGCCCCCCACATGGACATGGGCGACTTCGTCATCATCATCAACGCCGACAAGGTGCACCTGTCCGGCAACAAGAAGACCCAGAAGATGGCGTACCGCCACTCGGGCTTCCCGGGCGGTCTCCGTTCGGTGCGCTACGACGAGCTCCTCTCGAAGAACCCCGAGAAGGCCGTCGAGAAGGCGATCAAGGGCATGATCCCCAAGAACACCCTGGGCCGTCAGATGCTCTCGAAGCTCAAGGTCTACGCGGGCGACCAGCACCCGCACGCTGCTCAGCAGCCGGTCCCGTTCGAGATCACCCAGGTCGCGCAGTAGTTCCGGCCACCCCCTAAGACGTACAGAAAGATCTGAGGAGAATCGTGGCCGAGACCACTGTTGAGAACCCCGTCGAGGGCACCGAGGGCGAGGAGACCTTCGCCGAGGTGACCACCTTCGAGTCCGAGGTTCCCGTCGAGGGCGAGTACACCAGCGAGTCCCTCGCGGGCCGCTTCGGTGACCCGCAGCCCGCCGCCGGCCTTGGCCGTCGCAAGAACGCCATCGCCCGTGTCCGGATCGTTCCGGGCACCGGCAAGTGGAAGATCAACGGTCGCACCCTTGAGGACTACTTCCCCAACAAGGTGCACCAGCAGGAAGTCAACGAGCCCTTCAAGGTGCTCGAGCTCGACGGCCGCTACGACGTCATCGCCCGCATCTCGGGTGGCGGCGTCTCCGGTCAGGCCGGCGCCCTGCGCCTCGGCGTGGCCCGCGCGCTGAACGAGGCGGACGTGGACAACAACCGCGCCACGCTGAAGAAGGCCGGCTTCCTCTCCCGCGACGACCGTGCGGTCGAGCGCAAGAAGGCCGGTCTCAAGAAGGCCCGTAAGGCCCCGCAGTACAGCAAGCGCTAAATATCGCCTGCTCGACTGTACGTTCGCCCCGGCGGCACACTCCGTGCTGCCGGGGCGTTCGTTTATCGGCGCTCGCGGGCGTATAACGGCATAAGACGTTCATCGGCCCGGACGGGATCGCGGCCCGGTGGACGCCGTCGTGCATCTCGGCGCGTCTCGCAGGCCGGTCGCCTGCGCCATGCCGTCCGACGCGCCTTTTTGCGTTTTTTCGTCGCTTTCGTTGTTTGGTTGCTCAGTTCGTTCGCTGCGTCGTGCAGCGCAGTGCAGTGCATGCAGTGCAGTAGTGCAGTAGTGGTTTGTGGTTTCGGAGCACTTCGGAGGACACCAGTGGGACGACTCTTCGGTACGGACGGGGTACGGGGTGTCGCCAACGCCGATCTGACGGCCGAGCTCGCGCTCGGCCTCTCGGTCGCGGCGGCGCACGTACTCGCCGAGGCGGGCACCTTCGAGGGCCATCGCCCGACCGCCGTGGTCGGACGTGATCCGCGGGCCTCCGGAGAGTTCCTGGAGGCCGCCGTCGTGGCGGGCCTGGCCAGCGCCGGTGTGGACGTGCTGCGCGTCGGCGTGCTGCCGACGCCCGCCGTGGCGCACCTGACCGGCGCGCTCGGCGCGGACATCGGCGTGATGCTCTCCGCCAGCCACAACGCGATGCCCGACAACGGCATCAAGTTCTTCGCGCGCGGCGGCCACAAGCTCGCCGACGAGCTGGAGGACCGGATCGAGGCGATCTACGAGCAGCACCGCACCGGTGAGCCGTGGAGCCGTCCGACCGGCGCGGGCGTGGGCCGGGTCACCGAGTACGCGGAGGGCTTCGACCGTTACGTCGCCCACCTCATCGGCGTCCTGCCCAACCGGCTCGACGGGCTCAAGGTCGTCCTGGACGAGGCGCACGGTGCCGCCTCCCGGGTCTCGCCCGCCGCGTTCGCGCGGGCCGGCGCCCAGGTCGTCACCATCGGCGCGGACCCGGACGGCCTGAACATCAACGACGGCTGCGGCTCCACCGACCTGGAGCTGCTGCGCGCCGCCGTCGTCGAGCACGGCGCCGACCTCGGCATCGCGCACGACGGCGACGCCGACCGCTGCCTCGCCGTGGACGCGACGGGCGCGGAGGTCGACGGCGACCAGATCCTCGCCGTCCTGGCCCTCGCGATGCGGGACGCCGGTCAGCTGCGCAAGGGCACCGTCGTCGGCACCGTCATGTCGAACCTCGGTTTCAAGCTGGCCATGGAGCGCGAGGGCATCCGGCTCGTCCAGACGGCGGTCGGCGACCGGTACGTCCTGGAGTCGATGAAGGCCGAGGGCTTCGCGCTGGGCGGCGAGCAGTCCGGGCACGTCATCGTCCTGGACCACGCCACGACCGGCGACGGCACGCTGACCGGCCTGATGCTGGCGGCCCGCGTCGCCGCCACCGGCCGCAGCCTCACCGAGCTGGCCGGGGTCATGCAGCGCCTGCCCCAGGTCCTCATCAACGTCCCCGACGTCGACAAGACCCGGGTGAACACCTCGGCCGAGCTGGCCGCGGCGGTCGTCGAGGCGGAGCACGAACTCGGCGAGAGCGGGCGCGTACTGCTGCGCCAGTCGGGTACGGAGCCGCTGGTGCGGGTCATGGTCGAGGCCGCCGACATCGAGCAGGCGCGCGCCGTCGCGGGCCGGCTGGCCGATGTGGTGAAGTCCGCGCTGGGCTGAGTCGCGATCCACCCGCGTACGAGAAACCCCCCGGCGTCCTCGCCGGGGGGTTTCGGATCTTCGGGGCTTTTCGGCTTGAGCGTGGTGGGTGGGGCGGCGGCGGAGCGGCTGGGAGGTCACGCCCGGGGCGAGGCCGGGCGTTCTACGACGATCATGGCGGCGTCGTCGTCGAGGCAGACGATCCACGCGATCGGGATGGCGACCAGCGCCCACCGGGAGCCGGGGTCTTCGCGGCGCTGCGACAAGCCTCCTCTCTACACCGCCCTCGACCGGTTCGCAGCGGCTGCCGTACGGGCAGCCCGGCGGGTCACCCCCGTACGGCAGCCCCTGGCGTGCTCGCCGGGGGCTTTCGCGCGTGCGTGATCTTCCACAGGCCCTTCTGGAGCAACAGCGTGAGCGTGCCCGCGAGGATGATCCCGCCGAGGTTGGCGAGCAGCTGCTGTCCGGAGCCGACGGTCTGCTGGTAGTCCGAGTAGCTGAACGCGATCGCCGCGTTGGCGGCGGCTGGAACGGTCGTCACCGAGATCGCCACCCCGATCAGCGCGCCGGACTTCGCGGAGGTGAGCGAGAGCGTCCCGGCGACGCCCGCGAGGAACGCCACGACGAACGACATCCAGTCCGGGTGCCAGATGAACCCGGTGTTCGGCCGGGGCTTGTCGATCATCCCGCTGGTGAAGAGGCCGAAGGCGTCCATCGCCCAGGCGAAACCCGCAGTGACGATCATCGCCACCGCGAAGCCGCCGACCAGCGCCCACAGCGAGCGCGCCACCAGACGGGGCGCGCGCTGCACCAGAGCCGTGGAGATCCCGGCCAGCGGGCCGAACTCCGGGCCCACCGCCATCGCGCCCACGATCAGCACCGCGTTGTCGAGCATCACCCCGCAGGCGGCGAGCATGGTGGCGAGGGCGAGGAAGGAGACGTAGGTGACGGAGAACGTCGACTCCTCGTGCGTCGCCTCCGTCAGCTCCTCCCACAGCACCGCGTCCGCGCTGTCGCCCGGGGCCTCGTGCTCGGCCCGGTCCGCGTGGTCGGACAGGGTCAGCTCCATGTTCTCCATGGTGATCGACCCGGACTTCTCCAGGCCGAGGCCCCGCAGATCACGGATCAGCTCGTCACCGGCCTCCCGCGCCACGTCGCACATCACCACGTCCCCGGCAGGGGAGCGGGCCGCGCCCGGCAGGACCACGAGGTGGGCGGTGCCGACGGTGGACCCCAGCAGGGCGACGACCTCATCCGTGGTCTCGGCCGGCACGATCAGACGCAGGTGCAGCACGCGGTACGCCCTCCCGGGCCGATGGGTCAGAGCTTGCGCAGGGACAGCTTCTGGACCTTGTGGTCCGGACCCTTGCGGAGCACCAGGGTGGCACGGCCGCGCGTCGGAGCCACGTTCTCCAGCAGGTTCGGCTTGTTGATGGTCCGCCACATGGAGCGCGCGTAGTCCAGCGCCTCCTCCTCGGAGACCTGGGTGTACTTGCGGAAGTACGAGGACGGGTCCTGGAACGCCGTGGCGCGCAGCTTGCGGAAGCGGTTCAGGTACCAGGTCTCGATGTCCTCGGCGCGCGCGTCCACGTACACGCTGAAGTCGAAGTAGTCGGCGAGCCCGACCCTTGTGCGGCCGTCGCTGCCGGGCAGGGCGGGCTGGAGGACGTTGAGGCCCTCGACGATGAGGATGTCGGGGCGGCGCACGGTGAGCCGCTCGCCGGGGACGATGTCGTAGATCAGGTGCGAGTAGACCGGCGCGGTCACCTCGTCCTTGCCCGCCTTGATGTCCGCGACGAACCGGGTCAGGGCGCGTCGGTCGTAGGACTCCGGGAACCCCTTGCGGGACGTCAGCCCGCGCGCCCGCAGCTCCTTCATCGGCAGCAGGAACCCGTCCGTGGTCACCAGCTCGACGCGCGGATGCTCGGGCCAGCGGGCCAGCAGCGCCTGGAGGATACGGGCACTGGTGGACTTGCCGACGGCGACACTGCCCGCGACCCCTATGACGAACGGGGTGCCGCGCTGCGCCCCGTGCCCGTTCCCGGCGTCCCCGAGGAAGGTGTTCAGCGCGCCGCGCAGCCCGGAGGTGGCCTGGACGTAGAGGTTGAGCAGCCGGGACAGCGGCAGATAGACGTCCCGCACCTCGTCCAGGTCGATGACGTCCCCGAGCCCCCGCAGCCGCTCCACCTCGTCGGCGGTCAGCGGCAGCGGCGTCTTGTCCCGCAGGGCGCTCCACTCGTCGCGCGAGAGGTCGACGTACGGGGTCGGCGCATGCTCGGTGCGACGGTGGGGGCTCCGTGCGGGCGAAGTGATCACCCTTCATTGTTGCGGGAGTTTTGACGGAGTGGGGGGTGGGGTCGGTCACGTGGGTGTCCACCCGTGTCCGTACGACGGACGTGGGCCCGGTGTCCGCTCCCCTGTGCCGGACAC
>NZ_JBHXJG010000205.1:0-13300 GCF_042723425.1 Streptomyces sp. NPDC058375
GCGCGGACCCCGCTCCGTGTGCGGCGGCGGACGGCGGACGCCCGCCGGGGCGACCGGCATGCCGCCCGGACGCGCGGGGTGCCCGCCATGGGCCCGGGCCCTGGCGCCCGCCGCCGGATGCCCGGCAGGGACCACCGGTTCGGCCGGGGCGGTCACGGCCTCGGCGCCGAGGCCGTCGGTGGCCATCGACTGCGGCAGCAGCACCGGCTGCTGCCCGGCATCGGCCGCGGGCGCGGGACTGGCGCCGCCGCGACGCTCCCGCCACCGCTCGCGCATCGCGAAGATCCAGGCCTCGGTCCGGGCGATCAGCGGCTCGAACCAGGGCAGTGCCAGCAGGATGAGCAGCCCCGCCGCCCAGCCCAGCAGGACATCGCTCAGCCAGTGCGTACCGATGTACACGGTGGTGAGGCCGACGCCCAGCGAGACCGTCGCGGAGACCGCCGACAGATAGCGCCTGGCGCGTGGCGTGGTGGCCAGATAGGCGAGGATTCCCCAGGTCACGACGGCGTTCGCGGTGTGCCCGGAGGGAAATATATCGCCGCCGGCGAACATCTCGGCCGAGCCGATCTGCGTCGCGTAGTGCGGGCCGAGCCGCCCGAGCCCCAGCTTGACCGCGCCCACCGTCACATTGAGCAGCAGCAGGGACGTGCCGAGGACCAGCAGCGGCCGGAGCGTGTGCTGACGCCAGGAGCGCCAGCCCAGCCAGCAGGCGACCATCACCGCCGTCGGGCCGCGCTGGCCGAGGACGACGTAGTAGTCCAGGAAGGGGTGCAGCTCGGGCCACTGCTGGTAGGGCCGGAACAGCATGACCTTCCAGTCCAGGGCCACCAGCCAGGACGTGATCAGCACCGCCCAGACGATGGCGAGATAGAACGCCAACGTCCCGCCGAAGAGGGCGATGCGGTGACGGCTCATCCGCGGTGCCTCTATCTTCGGCGGTTCCGGCTCCCGGTCCAGCCGGGCAAAGATGTCGGTACGCACCCAATCGACGTTACAGCGAGTGAGTGTGCGAGCAGGCCAATCCGGCCGCTTTGTGATGACGATGTGATGTGGACTTTGTCTCGGAGCGGCGCCTTTTCCGGGCGGCGAAGAAGAATCCCCGTGATCTTGGACCCAATTGCCCACGGGTTCCGTTCGTAAGCGTGTTTGATCTCTCGGAAAAAGAGGCGCACCGGAATCCGCGGGATTTGATCCGGCCATTGGGGGAGGCGCACGCCGTCGCGCCGACCGCCCCGAGCCCCCGCGCGACGGGCCTCCCGTGCCCTCGGGCGGGAGCCCCCCGACCCGGCCCGGAATGGCGTACGCCACACTGTGCGGCGGAGCGGGGTATGACGTGGACCACGTGTGAGCACACCGAACTCGCGTACGCTGACGGCTCACTCGCCCGTCGATGCCGGGCCCGAGGGACGCGCACCCCACGTCACCGTCGGTCCGCCGAGCGCGAGGGACTCATCGGGAGGTACGTAGATGTCCGGGACGACCACGGCCGGGGCCCGGCTGCGCAATGCCGCCGTCGACGCCAACCGCTGGGTCGTCCTCGTCGTCCTCTGCCTCAGTCTTCTGGTCGTCGCCCTCGACGCGACCGTGCTCCATGTCGCGGTTCCGTCCGTCACCGAGGACCTGCGCCCGAGCGGCACGGCCCTCCTGTGGATCGTCGACGCCTACCCCCTCGTCTGCGCCTCGCTGCTCATCCTCTTCGGCACGCTGGGTGACCGGATCGGCAGACGGCGCGTGCTGCTGATCGGTTACGCGCTGTTCGGCGTGGCCTCCCTGCTCGCCGCGACGGCCGACACCTCCGCCGTCCTGATAGCGGCCCGGGCCCTCCTCGGCGTCGGCGGCGCGATGATCATGCCCGCCACGCTGTCGATCCTGCGCCAGGTCTTCCCCGACCGCCGCGAACGGGCGCTCGCCATCGGCGTGTGGACGGCGGTCGCCGCCGTGGGCGCGGCTACCGGTCCGGTCGTCGGCGGCTTCCTGGTCGAGCACTTCTGGTGGGGCTCGGTCTTCCTCATCAACATCCCGCTGATGGCCGTGATCCTGCCGCTCGGCCGCTGGCTGCTGCCCGAGTCGCGCGGCGGCGACGACGGCCCGTGGGACGTGCTGGGCGCGCTGACCGCCGCGGCCGGTGTGCTCGGCGTGGTCCTCGGCGTCAAGCGTCTGGGCGGCGGCGCGGGGCTCCTGGACCCGGTCACGCTCGGCCCGCTGGCCCTCGGTCTCGCGCTCCTGATCCTCTTCGTACGCCGACAGAGGCGCCGCAGGCATCCGCTGATCGACGTCTCGATGTTCGCCCGCCCGGCCTTCTCCACCGCCGTCGGCTGCATCGTGCTCGCCATGCTGGCGCTGGTCGGCCTCCAGCTGATCGCCGTCCAGTACCTCCAGCTGGTGCTGGGGCTCACCCCGCTGGAGACCGGGCTGCGGCTGCTGCCGCTGACCTTCGCGGCGATGGCCGCGGGCGCCACCGGCTCGCACACCCTGCGCCGCTTCGGCCCCCGGCGCATGGTCGGCTGGGGCTTCGTCCTCACCGCCTCCTCGGTGCTGCTGCTCACCTCGATGGGCCAGCACGACCGGCCCGCCCTGCTGACCTGCGCGTTCGTCCTGCTCGGCTTCGGACTGCAGACCACGCTCTTCGGGGCGTACGAGTCGATGCTCAGCGACGCCCCGCCGGAGCGGGCGGGCGGCGCGGCGGCGATCGGCGAGACCTCCTACCAGCTGGGCGCGGGCCTCGGCATCGCCCTTCTCGGCAGCGTCATGAACGCCGCCTACGCCCCCGGCCTCGCCTCCCTGCGCGAGCAGGGCGTCCCCGCCCGCGCCGGGGCGGAGGCCTCCCACTCACTCGGCGAGGCCTACCAGGTCGCCGCGCAGCTCGGCGGCCCGATGGGCGACCTGCTGCGCTCCACGGCCCGGCACGCCTTCATCGGCGGACTCCACATCACGCTCTTCGTCAGCGCGGGGCTGCTGCTGCTCGGCGCGCTGGCCGCGCTGCGGCTGCCGAGGGTCATGGACTGTCCGCCGAAGGAGCACTGCCTCCGGAGCGAGGGCGAAGGCGCAGAGCCCGAGGCGATCGAGCCGGACGCCGCCGATCCCCTCGGTATCGACGACCTGCTCGGCCCGGACGACCTCGCGATCCGCGACACCGTCCGCACCTGGGCCGCCGACCGTGTCCTGCCGCACATCGCCGAGTGGTACGAGAGGGGCGAGCTGCCCGGTGTCCGGGAACTGGCCCGCGAGCTCGGCTCGCTGGGCGCGCTCGGCATGTCGCTGGAGGGCTACGGCTGCGCCGGGGCGAGCGCCGTCCAGTACGGGCTGGCCTGCCTGGAGCTGGAGGCCGCCGACTCCGGGATCCGCTCGCTCGTCTCCGTACAGGGGTCGCTCGCCATGTACGCGATCCACCGCTTCGGCTCCGAGGAGCAGAAGCAGCGGTGGCTGCCCGGCATGGCGTCGGGCGAGATCATCGGCTGCTTCGGGCTGACCGAGCCCGACCACGGCTCGGACCCGGCGGGGATGCGGACGTACGCCAAGCGCGACGGGGAGGACTGGATCCTCACCGGCCGCAAGATGTGGATCACCAACGGCTCGGTCGCCGGGGTCGCCGTCGTCTGGGCGCAGACCGATGAGGGCGAGGACGTCCGGGGCATCCGCGGCTTCGTCGTGCCGACCGACAGCCCGGGCTTCTCGGCCCCGGAGATCCACCACAAGTGGTCGCTGCGCGCCTCGGTCACCAGCGAGCTGGTCATGGACGAGGTGCGGCTGCCGGCCGACGCGGTGCTACCGGACGCGAAGGGGCTGCGCGGCCCGCTCAGCTGTCTGAGCCACGCTCGCTACGGCATCGTCTGGGGGTCCATGGGTGCGGCGCGCGCCAGCTTCGAGTCGGCCCTCGACTACGCGAGGAGCCGGGAGCAGTTCGGCCGCCCGATCGGCGGCTTCCAGCTCACCCAGGCCAAGCTGGCGGACATGGCCCTGGAACTGCACAAGGGCATCCTGCTCGCCCACCACCTGGGCCGCCGGATGGACGCGGGCAGGCTCCGGCCGGAGCAGGTCAGTTTCGGCAAGCTGAACAACGTGCGGGAGGCGATCGAGATCTGCCGCACCTCGCGCACGATCCTCGGGGCCAACGGAATCTCGCTGGAGTACCCGGTGATGCGGCACGCGACGAACCTGGAGTCGGTGCTCACCTACGAGGGAACCGTGGAGATGCACCAGCTGGTCCTGGGCAAGGCGCTCACCGGTCTCGACGCCTTCCGGTGACGGAGGTGCGCCGCGACGCACACGCCGACCGGCGGCGTTGACCGGATCCTTCCGGCGAGCGCCGTGCTCAGCTCTGGTTGAAGAAGCCGTCGGCCTTGCGGCCGGCGGCTTCGCCCGCCACCACCTGGGTGTCGGCGGGGGAGAGCAGGAAGACCCGGGTGGCCACCCGGTCGATCGAGCCGCGCAGGCCGAAGATCAGCCCGGCGGCGAAGTCCACCACGCGCTTGGCGTCGGCGGGGTCCATGGCCGTGAGGTTGACGATCACCGGGACGCCGTCCCGGAACAGCTCGCCGATGGCCCGGGCGTCCCGGAAGCTGTCCGGGGTCACCGTCGCGATCCGGCGGTCCTGCTCCTCGGCCGCCTCGGCGGCCACCTGCACCCGCGGGTCGGTGACCCAGGCCTGGTTGCCCGTACCGGTCTCCGTGCCTTCGTTGTACTCGTCGTCGTAGTACCGCTCGTCGTTGTCCTCCACGAGGCCCAGCCAGGCACTCGCCTTGCGCACCGATCCCATGGACGCCTCCTCTCACCGCGGTTCTGTGGCGTTCCGCATCTCTTTCGTATCCCTATGGTCGTCCATGATGCGGATAGCGCGCCAAGTAGATAGTCGGCTCGCAGGCGATTCGTGACGCTACTGGTGCAGAGGATGTGGCGATTCGTCAGGGTTCGTCCTGCATAAGGGGGGTTGCGAAAAGAAAATATGACGCTTCGAGCCGTACGGGTGATCCTGCCGACGGACGGGTGAACGGATGGCTCGATACGATGCACGACGCCCCGGTGCACGAGCGTCGCGCACCGGCTGAACGGCTCCCGGGGGATCGTCGTGTTCGGAATCGTCAGGCCCTGCACCCACCGCCTCTCCGAAGGTCTGAGAGTCGAGTGGATGGCCCATCTCTGCGGTCTCTGCCTGGCTCTGAGGGCGGATCACGGACAGTTCGCCCGTATCGTCACGAACTATGACGGCCTGATCGTGTCCGTTCTGACGGAGGCTCAGGCGGGGCTCGCGCCCGGCGGGCGGCGCACCGCGGGCCCCTGCCCGCTGCGCGCCATGCGCACCGCGCCGGTCGCCAGGGGTGAGGGGGCCCGGCTCGCCGCCGCCGTCTCGCTCGTCCTCGCCTCGGCGAAGGTCCGCGACCATGTCGCCGACCGGGACGGGCTGTTGGCCCGCCGCCCGGTCGCCGCCGCCGCGCGCCGGGTGGCCGCAGGATGGGACCGGGCGGGAGCGCGGACCGGGGCGGCCCTCGGCTTCGACACCGCCGTCCTGGTCGACGCGGTCGACCGGCAGACCGGCATCGAGACGCTCGCCGGGCCCGGCACCCCGCTGCTGACGGTTACCGAACCCACCGAGACCGCCACCGCCGCCGCCTTCGCACACACCGCCGTGCTTGCCGGGAAGCCGCAGAACGCCGCACCGCTCGCGGAGGCCGGCCGGCTCTTCGGGCGGCTCGCGCATCTGCTGGACGCCGTGGAGGACCGGGCAGCTGACGCCGCGTCGGGAGCCTGGAACCCGCTCACCGCCACCGGCACCCCGCTCGCCGAGGCGCGCCGGCTCTGCGACGACGCGCTGCACGGCGTACGGCTCGCGCTGCGCGAGGTGGAGTTCACCGACGGCAAGCTCGTCCACGTCCTGCTCGCCCACGAGCTGCGGCGCTCGGTCGACCGGGCGTTCGGCACCTCCTCCTGCTCGCACCAGGAGGGCCAGGGCCTGCTGGTGCCCGACGGCTCCTTCGGGCCGCCGCCGGGGAACCCGTACGGCCCGACGCCCGGTCATCCGTACGGTCCGCCGCCCGGCGGCCCGGGTGCGCCGCCTCCGCCGCGCCCGCCCCGCGACCGGCGCGGGCTGATCGCCGGATGCCTGGTGTGGGTCGGGCTCGCCTGCACCTGCCAGATGTGCTGCGGGAGCTTCGAGGACCCCTGGAGCAGGGAGCCGCGGGAAGCGCCGTGCCAGAGCTGCGGCGACTGCTGCGAGGCCTGCAACTGCTGCGGCCAGTGCGGCGAGGGCTGCTGCTGTTGCGGGGACTCCTGCGGCTGCGACTGCTGAGGTCCGCGACTGCCGAGCCCCGACCGTTGAGGCCCCGGCTGCTGAGCCCCGACCGTTGAGGCTCCGACTGCTGGGGCTCACCGGCCTGACGCCGGGTCACTTCAGCTCGGGCGGTGAGATCTCGGACGTCTTGATCGCGGACTCGGTGGTGCCCCACTTCTTCAGGATGCGGTCGTAGGTCCCGTCCTCGTGGAGCCGGTTGACGGCGGCCTGGAAGGCGGGGGTCAGCGGGCTGCCCTTCTTGAAGGCGAAGCCCACGTCGAGCCGCTTGAACTCGTTGAGGAAGCGGAGTCCCTCCTGCTGGCTCACGGCGTAGCGCAGCCCGTTGATGGTGGACATGACCACATCGCTGCGGTTCTGCTGGAGGGAGATCCAGACCGCCGCCTGGTCGGCGTAGGTCTTCACCGTGTAGGGCTTCCTGCCCGCCTCCGCGCACCGGGGCAGGTTCTCCTGGAGCGTCACCTCGAAGGTGGTGCCCGCCCCGGTCGCCACGTCCAGGCCGCACAGCTGGGTGAGGTCGGTGACCTTCTTCAGCTCGCTGTCCTCGCGGACCGCGAAGCCCTGCCCGTCGTTGATGTACGTCACGAAGTCGATGGTTTTCCGACGTTCGTCGGTGACGCCGAAGTTCCCCGTGCCCAGGTCGTACTTCCCGCTGCCGAGGGCCGGCAGGATCGCCTCGAAGGACGCCACCTCGCGCTTCAGCCTCAGTCCCAGCACCCGGGCCGCCGCGTCCGCGAAGTCGATGTCCGCGCCGGCCACCGTGGAGCCGTCCTCCTCGTAGAAGGCCCCGGGCGGGGCTCCCACGGAGGACGCGATCCGCAGGGTGCCCGCCTCGCGGACCCCGGCGGGCAGCAGCTTCGCGGCGGCCTCGTCCTCGCGGACCTTGGAGACCACGTCCGTCGTCGGGGTCTTTCCCTTGGGGACGGCCTCCGCGGATCCGCCGCCCGCCGCGCCGGTCGGCTCGGCGCAGGCGGTGAGCGTCAGGGCGGCCACTGTGGTCAGGGCGTACAGGGCGGTATGTCGGGATCGGGACATGGCGGTGCTTCTCCGGGTTCGTCAGGGTAGGCCGACCGCCCCCGGGCCGTGGCGGCACGAAGCCATGACGGCACGGGGGGACAGCGGAAACGTTCAGCGGTGCGAGGGGAGGGCGACGCGGTGTGGTGAAGGTGAGGTCACGCCAGGAAGCGGGGCTCGAACGCCGAAAGAGGGGCGTGAGCAGAAAAAACCGGACAGCAGAGGGTCAGCTCAACAGGAAGAGGACCACACGCGACCGAAGTCGATGTGGGAGCGGGTGACCAGCCACTGCTGCGGATGCATGGGGCAAGTGGAACAGGCATCCGAGTGCACGTCAACCGAGGTGAGATCTGCGGCTCACAGTGTGGACAGGCTTGACAACTCCCCGCGCACGCCGCTTATCTCGGAGACGGACCGGCGCTGAGGGGCCCGGCCCATGTGTGGTTTTTTTCGGTGTGAAGGCACGCCCCGTGTTCGATCTGAGCATCCACGGAGCTCCCGCATGCCCCCGCAGACCGTGTCGCTGCCCTCCTCTTCCCCGCCCTCCCCGTCGCTCGTCAAGGGCGATGACGAGGCCGTGCCCCGCATCGTTCCCGTACGCCGAACAGGCCGCTGGGCAGCGGCCGTTGCCGTTCTCGTGCTGCTCGCGCTGGCGCTGAACTCCGTCATCCGCAACGACGCCTTCCAGTGGGACGTCGTGCTCTCCTACTTCGCCACCGTCCCCGTCCTGCGCGGACTCTGGCTCACGCTGTGGCTCACCGCGGTGGTCGTGGTGCTCGGGTTCGTCCTGGGTGCCCTGCTCGCCGTCCTGCGACTGTCCGGCAACCCCGTGCTCCAGGCGGTCGGTTGGGGTTACGTCTGGCTCTTCCGGTCCACCCCGATCCTGGTCCAGCTGCTGTTCTGGTTCAACATCGGCGCCCTGTACCCGCAGATCCTCGGCGTCTCCACGACTCGCCTCCTCGGTCCCGTCGCCATCGCCGTCATCGGACTGACCCTCCACGAGGCCGCGTACGCCGCCGAGGTGGTGCGCGGCGGGATCCTCTCCGTCGAACGCGGACAGGTCGAGGCCGCCCAGTCCCTCGGCCTCGGCCCCTGGCGGCGCTTCCGGCGCATCGTGCTGCCGCAGGCGATGCGCTCCATCGTGCCGCCGGCCGGGAACATGCTGATCGGCACCCTCAAGGGCACCTCCATCGTCAGCATCATCGCCGTGCAGGACCTGCTCTACTCCGTCCAGCTCGTCTACCACCGCACCTACCAGGTCATCCCGCTGCTCCTCGTCGCCACCGTCTGGTACGCGATCGTCACCACGCTGCTGAGCATCGGCCAGCGCTACGTCGAGCGGTACTACGCCCGTGGCACGGCGGGTGCGCGATGACCTCCGCACCCAGCATCGTGGTGATCGGCGGCGGCCCCCGCGGCACCGGGGTCATCGAGCGCATCGCCGCCAACGCCGTCGAGCTGTACGGGGACCGGCCCCTGGACCTCCACGTCGTCGACCCCCACCCGGCGGGCGGCGGACGGATCTGGCGGCCCGACCAGTCGCCGCTGCTGTGGATGAACTCCATGGCCGAGGACGTCACCATGTTCACCGACGAGACGGTGGAGGTGGCCGGACCCGTCGTGCCGGGCCCGGCCCTGGACGCATGGGCCGAGGACGTCCGCGCCGGGCGCGTCACCCCGGACGCGGACCCCGCCGTGCTGGCCGAGATACACGGCCTCACCGGAGCGGACTTCCCCACCCGGCGCCTCCAGAGCGCCTACCTGCGCTGGACGTACGAGCGCGCCCTGGCCGCCCTGCCGCCCGGCATCACCGTGCACGAGCACCGCACCACCGCCCTCGCCGTCACCGGGCCGCGCGGCGGCCGCCAGTGCGTCCGGCTCCAGGACCGCGCCGAACCCCTGCTCGCCGACCTCGTCGTCCTCACCGTGGGCCACCTCGACGCCGAGCAGGACCCCGAGCAGGAAGAGCTGGCCGCCTTCGCCCGGCGGCACGCCCTGGTCCACCTGCCGCCCGACTTCACCGCCGACAGCGATCTGGAGGCCCTGCGCCCCGGGGAGCCGGTCATCGTCCGGGGCTTCGGGCTCGCCTTCATCGACCTGATGGTCCTGCTCACCGAAGGACGCGGCGGACGGTACGAGAACGGGGAGTACCTGCCGTCCGGCCGCGAACCTGTGCTGTACGTCGGATCGCGGCGCGGTGTCCCGTACCACGCGAAGATCGGCTACCCCTGGACCGGCGAACGCCCGCCCCTGCCCCAGCACGTGGGTCCTGAGTGGGCCGAGGAACTGCTGACCAGGACCGGACCGCTCGACTTCCGGCGCGACATCTGGCCGACGGTCGTGAAGGAGCTCGGCCACGCCCACTACCACCGGCTGTTCACCGCCCACCCCGAGCGCACCGCGCTGGCCCACGAGGTCTTCGCCGAGAAGTACGCCGCCGCCGACCCGGGCAGCGCCGAACTGGCCGGGATCGTCGCCGAGGCCGTGCCCGACCCCGCCGACCGGCTCGACCTCGATGCCCTCGACCGGCCCCTCGACGGCGTCCGCCACGACTCGCCCGAGGCTCTCCAGGACGCCCTGCGCGACTACATCACCGCCGACCTGACCCGTCGTCACGACCCGGAACACAGCGAGGACCTCGCGGTCTTCCTCGGGCTGCTCTCCGCCTACGCCCAGCTCGTCCGGCTCGGCGACATCGGCACCTGGTGGCACGGCTTCTTCAGCTATCTGGCCTCCGGCCCGCCGGGCCCCCGCCTCCAGCAGCTCCTGGCCCTCTCGCGGGCCGGGGTGGTCCGCTTCCTCGGCGCCGACCTCACCGTGGAGACCGACAAGGAGCAGGGCCTGTTCCGGGCGCGGAGCGCCACCGTCCCCGGTGCGCACACCGAGGCCCGCGCGCTGGTCGAGGCCCGGCTCCCCGACCCCTCGCTCCGGCACACCGCCAGCCCCCTGCTGCGCGCCCTGCGCGACGGCGGAGCCGCCGTCACCGAGGACGGGCTGCTCGCCGTGGGCCCGGCCGACAGCCGGGTGCTGGACGACGAGGGCCGCCCGCACCCGCGCCGCTTCGCGCTCGGCCCGTTCACCACCGCCCGCTCCAGCGGGGCCTTCACCCGGCCGCGTACCGGCGGACCCGCGTTCCGGCAGAACGACGCCGCCGCCCGCGCGGCGCTGACCTTCCTGCGCGACCTCTCCTGTCGCGGCCGCCTCGCCTTCTGACGGCCGCCCGGCCCCTTCCCGTACCGCCGGCCCCTTCCCGTACCGCCACCGCTTTCGCGCCCAAGGACTCCACTCATGTCGCTGACCAGCGATCCACCCATAGACCCACCCATCGATCCGCCCGCCGTCGTGAAGGCCGCCGGGCCGGGTGCCGACCACGAAGCGCTGACCGTCGTGCCCGTACGCCACCCCTGGCGGTGGGTCGCCATCGCCGCGACGGCCGTCCTGCTGGCCCAGTTCCTCAACGGGCTGATTACCAACCCCGGCTGGGAATGGGACGTCTTCGCGCAGTTCTTCACCGCGCCGACCATCCTGAAGGCCGTCTGGATCACCCTCCAACTGACCTTCTACGGAACGGCGATCGGCTTCGCCCTCGGCATCGTCCTGGCCTTCATGCGGCTGTCGGCGAGCGTGTTCCTGAGGACGGTCGCGTACGGCTACATCTGGGCGTTCCGCTCGATCCCGCTCATCGTGCAGCTGCTGTTCTGGTTCAACCTCGCCTATCTCTACGAGGAGTTGCAGTTCGGCATCCCGTTCGGGCCCGGCTTCTTCGCCTTCGACACGATGAACCTCGTCGGCGCGACGAGCGCGGCCGTCCTCGGCCTCGCCCTGCACCAGGCGGCGTACGCGGCGGAGATCGTGCGCGGTGGCGTACTGGCCGTCGGAAGCGGCCAGTTGGAGGCGGCCGCCGCGCTCGGCATCCCCAAGTTCCGGCAGCTGCGGCGGATCGTGCTGCCGCAGGCGATGCGCTCCATCCTGCCCAATGCCGCCAACGAGATCATCTCGCTGTTCAAGGGCACCTCGATCGTCTCCGTCATGGCGATCGGCGAACTCTTCTACCAGGTGCAGGTGGTCTACGGCCGCAACGGCCGGGTCGTGCCGCTGCTGATGGTCGCCACCGTCTGGTACATCCTCCTCACCACCGCCCTCTCCGTGCTCCAGCACTACGTCGAACGTCACTACGCCAAGGGGGCCGTGCGATGAGCGCACCCAGCGATGCCATGGTCGAAATCCGCTCCGTGCACAAGAAGTTCGGCGCCCTGGAGGTGCTGCGCGGGATCGACCTGTCGGTCCGGCCCGGCGAGGTCACCGTGATCCTCGGCCCCTCCGGATCCGGCAAGTCCACCCTGCTGCGCACCATCAACCACCTGGAGAAGGTCGACCGGGGCTGGATCAGCGTGGACGGCACCCTCGTCGGCTACCGCAGGGACGGCGACAAGCTCTACGAGCTGCGCGAACGCGAGGTGCTGCGCCAGCGCACCAGGATCGGGTTCGTCTTCCAGAACTTCAATCTCTTCCCGCACCTCACCGTCCTGGAGAACATCATCGAGGCGCCGATCTCGGCGCTGCGCCGCCCCCGCAAGGAGGCCGTCGCGGCAGCGGAGAGCCTGCTGGAGCGGGTCGGCCTCTCCGACAAGGCGGCCGCCTACCCCGGACAGCTCTCCGGCGGCCAGCAGCAGCGCGTCGCCATCGCCCGCGCTCTGGCCCTGGAACCCCGGCTGCTGCTCTTCGACGAGCCGACCTCCGCGCTCGACCCCGAACTCGTCGGCGAGGTCCTCGACGTCATCAAGGACCTGGCGCACGGCGGCACCACGATGATCGTCGTCACCCACGAGATCGGCTTCGCCCGCGAGGTCGCCGACACCGTCGTCTTCATGGACGAGGGCCGCATCGTCGAGCAGGGCCCGCCCGCCGACGTACTCGACCGCCCCACCCAGGAGCGCACCCGGGCGTTCGTTTCCAAGGTCCTCTGACACCACCCCCTCAACCACTCTTCCTAAGCAAGGAGCACGTACGTGTCCGTCCGCCGCAGCATCACTCTCACCGTCGCCGCCCTCACCGCCACCGGTCTGCTCACCGCCTGCGGCGCCTCCGATCCCGCCACCGACCTGGCCGCCCCGAAGGGCCAGAAGGACAGCGGGGTCAACATCGGACCCGACCAGGACCGCATCAGAGGCAAGAAAGTCGCGGACGCCGCCGACCTCGTCCCCGAGGCGATCCGCAAGCGCGGCACGCTGAAGATCGGGGCCAGCGCGGACGCCTCACCGCCGCTCGGCTTCTACGCCACCGACGACAAGACCCGGATCGGCTCCGAGATCGACCTCGCCACCCTCGTCGCCGACACCCTCGGCCTGAAGCCGCAGTTCGAGGAGGTCTCCTGGGAGAACCTCTTCGTCGGCCTGGACAGCTCCAAGTTCGACGCCGTCCTCTCCAACGTCACCGTGACCGAGGAGCGCAAGGAGAAGTACGACTTCGCCACCTACCGGCTCGACAACATCGCCTTCGAGGCCAAGGAGGGCTCCGGCTGGAAGGTGAAGGAGCCCGCCGACGTCGCCGGCAAGACGATCTCGGTCTCCTCCGGCACCAACCAGGAGAAGATCCTCGTCGAGTGGAGCGAGGAGAACGCCGAGGCCGGGCGCGAGCCGGTGGACATCAAGTATTTCCAGAAGGACACCGACTACTACCTGGCCCTCCAGTCCGGCCGCATCGACGCCCACCTCGGCCCGAGCCCCACCGCCGCCTACCACGTCGCCACGGCCGGCCAGTCCGAGATCATCGGCCAGCTCTCCGGCGCCGGCGGCGACCTCCAGGGCAAGATCGCCGCCACCACCAAGAAGAACAGCGGCCTGGTGAAGGCGTACGCCGCCGCGATCGACCACATCATCGAGCACGGCTCCTACGGCAAGATCCTCCAGCGCTGGGGGCTCAGCGGTGAGGCGGTGGAGAAGTCGGAGATCAACCCGCCCGGCCTGCCCAAGACCAAGAGCTGACGCCCGGGCCGTGCAGAGG
>NZ_JBHXJG010000206.1:0-13218 GCF_042723425.1 Streptomyces sp. NPDC058375
CCCTCCGGTACGCCGGAGGGCGCGCAGCCCGGTCCGCGGGCGGGCGAGGCTTCCGGGGCCGAGCGGCACGGGTCCGACGTTCCGGGCGCGGCGGCCACCACGATGCCGCTGTTCCTGGGCGGCGACGGCTCGGACGTCGGTACGGGCACGGGGACGGGTACGCGTACGGGCATGGGTACGGGTGAAGGCCCGGGTACGGGTACGGGTGAAGGCCCGGGTACGGGTACGGGTGAAGGCCCGGGTACGGGTAGGGGTACGGGTGCAGGCCCGGATACGGGTACGGGTGCAGGCCCGGGCGCGGGCGCCGCCACCGGTGCGTACGCCGCACCCGCCGGAAGCGGAGACCGCAACCGCAGGCGGTCCGCCGCAGCAAGCCCCGCCTTCGCCCCCGACCCCGTGCAGCCGCGCCGCAGGCGTCCCTTCGGGGCCATCGCCGTCGGGGCGGCCGTGGCCGCGGTGGTCGGCACGGCGGCTTTCGCCGGCGGGCTGTTCGGCGGCGACGACAGCAGGGACGAGGCGCTGCCGGAGGCCACCACGAGCGTGCCGGACGCCGAGGACGAACCGGCCGCGTCGGTGGCCCCGCCCCCTTCCTCGTCGGCCGCTCCGTCCCGTACGCCCTCCCGCTCGGCGACACCGACGGCCTCGCCCTCCGCGTCCGCCTCGCCGACGAAGAGCAGCGAGCCCACGCCGACCGCCACCGCGTCCGCGTCGCCGACGGCGAGCACGGCGCCCACCCCGGACGGCGGCGCGCCCACGTCCTCGCAGTCCGCCGCCCCGCCCGCGGAGTTCGCCGGGCCTTCGCTGCGACCGGGCGACCGCGGCCCGGAGGTCGGCGAGCTGCAGAACCGGCTCAGGGAGGTGTGGCTCTACTCGGGACCGTCCGACGGGAACTACGACGAACGGGTGGAGAACGCGGTGGCGATCTACCAGTCGTACAAGGCGATCCAGGGCGATCCGATGGGCGTGTACGGGCCGAACACCCGGCGCGCACTGGAGGCGGAGACCAGCGGACACGGACGCCACTGAGCCCGGACGCCCGGCGGAGAGCGGGGAGCAGAGAAAGGGCGGGGGCGTAGGGGAAGGCCGGAGGCGGAGGGATTGGCGTTCCCCTCCCGGTTTTTGTATCGTGATGGAACAAAGTAACTCCCGCCCGCACTCCCTGACCGGCGGGCGGGGGTTGCTCTGGTCCCGCCCCGCGGCACGCGCGCCCGGGCGGTTCGCACACCTCCCCGCGTTTATGGAGCAGCCGATGCCGGCCACCGTCCTCACCGCACACGCCCTCCTGCTCGACATGGACGGCACCCTCGTGAACTCCGACGCGGTGGTGGAGCGCTGCTGGCGGCGCTGGGCGATCAAGCACGGGCTGGACCCCGAGGCCGCGCTCAAGGTGGTGCACGGCCGTCAGGGGTACGCCACGATGGCCGTCCTGCTGCCGGACCGCCCGGTGGAGGAGAACTACGCGGACAACCGGGTGATGCTGGCCGAGGAGACCGCCGACGTCGAGGGTGTCGTGCCGATCGGCGGGGCGCCCGCGTTCATGGCCGCGATCGCCGAGCTGCCGCACGCGCTGGTGACCTCCGCCGACACCGCGCTCGCGACGGCCCGGATGGGTGCGGCCGCGCTGCCGATGCCCGCCGTCCGCGTCACCGCCGAGCAGGTCGGCGCCAGCAAGCCGGATCCCGAGGGCTTCCTCAAGGGCGCGGCGGAGCTGGGCTTCGACGCGGCGGACTGCATCGTGTTCGAGGACTCCGAGGCGGGCATCGCGGCGGGCCGGGCTGCGGGCATGCGCGTCGTGGGCGTCGGCCCGCGCGCGGTGGCTCTGGCGCCGGACGCCCATGTCATGGATCTGACGCAGGTGCGCGTGGAGGCGGCCGAGGACGGCTCGATCCGCCTGCACATCGACGAGGCCTGAGGCGCCCCCTCCCGGCCCGGCCCTCCCGCACCCCCGAGCCCGGGCGCGGCCCTCCCGCACTCCACTTCCAGGCCCCGGCCCTCCCGCGCTCCCGAGCCCGGGCCCGGCGCTGGCTCAGTCCCGGTGCAACAGCCCGCGCGCGACCAGCTCCAGGACCACCGCGACGGCCACCACCTGGACGGCCATCAGCGCCACCAGGACGAACAGCTGGACGGCGCCCGCCTCCACGGGTGAGGCGCCGCCCAGCAGCATGCCCACGAACGCCCCCGGCAGGGTGACAAGCCCGACCGTGCGGGTCTGGTCGAGCCCGGGCAGCAACGCGTCCGACGCCGCCGGCCGCACGATCTCCAGCCGGGCGTCCCGGTCGAGCAGCCCGAGGGCCATGCCCGCCTCCACCTCCCCACGCCGGGCGGTGAGTTCGTCGAGGGCGCGCCGCCCGCTGAGTACGGTCGCGGTGAGCGCCCCGCCGATGAGGATGCCCGCCACCGGAATGAGCGCCAGGCCCCGGACCGGCACGAGCCCCGTGAGCAGCAGCGCCCCCACGACGGGCAGGACACCCGCGCCGACCGGCACGACCGCCCAGCGCCAGGTGCGATTGCCGGTGATGCGGCGGCCGGCGGTCCACACCGCCACGGCGAACATCAGCGCCACGAACCCGAGAAGCGGCGCCAGGGACCGTACGACCCAGCCGATGAGCAGGGAGACGGCGGCGAGTTGGGCCGCCGCGCGCACCCCGGCGACGAGGATCTCGCACGACCGGCCGAGTGAGGCCCACGCGGCGACGGCGGCGGTGAGGACCAGCAGGACGGCGAGGACGACGCCGAGGGTGACGGAGACCGGAAGCAGCACGCGGCCACGATAGAGCCGAGCCCCCGCCGCCCGACTCCCCCAGGCCGCCGGGTCACCAGGCCGCCGGGCCGCCGGGTCATCCCCTCAGCACCCCAGCCCCCCGAAAGGGGGCGCGACCGCGAGCCCGAGCGCCCCCGAGCCCCCGGCAGGCACCCAACACCCCCCGGACAAACCCTCCATGACGGACCCACGCGCTCCCGCGACCCGTCACTCCCCTTGCACACCCCTTGATGTGACGTGCACATGTCGCCACTCTGTTACCTGACGCCCACCCCACGGAAACCTGGCGTCGCCACCATGGCCGGGCCCCGCCCAACGCCACTCGCCACCGCCCACCCCGCCCGCCCATCGCCCGCCCAAGCACCCCCCACACCAAGGGAGTTCGCATGTCCGGTGTCTACGCGCGTCGCCTCTCCGTCGTCGCCGCAACCGCCGCACTCGCCGCCACGTCCGCGCTGTTCACCGCACCGAGCGCGCAGGCCGCCATGCCCACCCCGGTCAGCGCGGCGACCGCACGCACCTACCTCGGCCAGCTCACCGTCGGCGCGGAGGGCTCGTCCAGCGGTTACAGCCGGGACAAGTTCCCGCACTGGATCACCCAGTCGGGCGCCTGCGACACCCGCGAGGTCGTCCTCAAGCGCGACGGCACGAACGTCCAGCAGAACTCCTCCTGCCAGGCGACCAGCGGCAGTTGGCACTCGACCTACGACGGCGCCACCTGGAGCGCCGCGTCCGACGTGGACATCGACCACATGGTGCCGCTCGCCGAGGCCTGGCGCTCCGGCGCGAGCGGCTGGACCACCGCCCAGCGCCAGTCGTTCGCCAACGACCTGACCCGCCCCCAGCTCATCGCGGTCACCGACAACGTGAACCAGTCCAAGGGCGACAAGGACCCGGCCGAGTGGATGCCGCCGAGCTCCTCGTACAAGTGCACCTATGTCCGCGCCTGGGTCCACGTCAAGAAGCACTACAACCTGACCGTGGACTCCGCCGAGAAGAGCGCCCTGCAGTCGGCCCTGAACGGCTGCTGACCCCGCTGCGGGCCCGCCGGCGCCGCCTGACCCCGTGCGTCCTCCCCCCCGCGTTCTGTACGTTACGGAGCCGATCCGTACCGGCGTCGCGAGGAGACAAGACATGGCCGGGCTGCGCCTGGGACCACTGCTGCGGTACGTCGACTGGGAGTCCGGGACAGCCGCGACCGTCTGGGTCGAGGCGAGCCGTCCGTGCACCGTGGAGGTCCGGTGCGCGGACGGCGCCTCGGGGGAGTCGCCCACCTTCGCGGTGGCCGGGCATCACTACGCCCTGGTCGTGGTGACGGGGCTGACCCCCGGTTCGACGACGGCGTACGAGGTGCTGATCGGCTCCCGGCGCGTCTGGCCGCCCGACGACACCCGGCTCCCGCCGAGCACCATCACCACGCCATCGGCGGCGAAGCCGGCAGGCGCGGCGGAGGGCGCCGGGGCGACGCCTGCCCCCGTACGGATCTCCTTCGGGTCGTGCCGCTGGGCGGCCGCCCCCGGCGGCGGGCACGACCCCGTGGGGCCGGACGCCCTGGTCACCCTGGCCGCACGCCTCGCCGCGGACCCGGCGACCGAGCGGCCCGACGTCCTGCTGCTCCTCGGCGACCAGGTGTACGCGGACGAGACCTCCGGGGCGACCCGGCGCAGGCTCGCCGCCCGCCGGGACCTGGGCGAGCCGCCGGGCGCGGAGATCGCGGACTACGAGGAGTACACCTACCTCTACGACGAATCGTGGCGCGACCCGGAGGTCCGCTGGCTGCTCTCCACGGTTCCCAGCTGCATGATCTTCGACGATCACGACGTCATCGACGACTGGAACACCAGCGCCGCCTGGCAGCGGGACATACGCCGCACGCCCTGGTGGCACGAACGGATCGTCAGCGGGCTGATGTCGTACTGGGTCCATCAGCATCTGGGCAACCTCTCCCCCGCCGAGCTGGCCGCCGACCCCGTGTACGCGGCGGTGAGGGCCTCGCCCGACGGCACCGAGGCGCTGCGCCGATTCGCCGCCGAGACCGACGCGGATCCCGCCCGTACCCGGTGGAGCTACCGACGTGTTTTCGGCCGAGTGCGACTGGTGATGGTCGACACCCGCGCGGCCCGCGTCCTGGCCGAGGACCGACGGGCGATGCTCGACCCCGACGAGGCCGACTGGCTGCGGGAAGCGGTCCTGGACGACCCCGCTTCGTATGACCATCTGCTCATCGGCAGCTCCCTGCCGTGGCTGCTGCCCCCGCTCGTCCACGACGTGGAGCACTGGAACGCCGCCCTGTGCGCGGGCGTACGCGGGCCCCGCTGGGCGCGGATCGGCGAGAAGGTGCGCCGCGCCGCCGATCTGGAGCACTGGGCCGCCTTCCCGGAATCCTTCGACCGGTTCACGGAGTTGCTGCGGGAGGCCGGGAGCGGCCCGGACGCCCCGGCGACGGTATGTGTCCTCTCGGGCGATGTGCACCACGCCTACATCGCCGAACCGCGGTGGCCGGACGCCCGCCCCGGGACCGAATCCGACCTCGGTCCCTCATCCCGCCCCGGCCCCGGGGGCGCCCCGGTGTCCCGCATCCTCCAGCTGACCTGCTCCCCCGTGCACAACTCGATCCCCCGAACGATCCGGACGGGGTTCCGCCTCGCCTGGAGCCGGGCGGGCCGGCGGATCGGCCGGATGCTGACGCGCCACGGCCGTACCGGAGCGTCGCCGGTGACCTGGGGCAGGGCAGGGGGCCCCTGGTTCGGTAACCAGCTCATGACGCTCACGTTGCTTGGCCGGAAGTCTGCGCTGACATTGGTACAGGCCAAAGCAGGCACGCAGGGGGCCCAGCTCGAAGCGGTCCTTGAGCGTTCACTCACCGGTGAGAGTTAGACGATTTTCAGCCATCCGACAGAATGTTGAAGTTGCAAGCACTGGTGAGGTTTTCCTAACCTGAAGCGCCCAGTCGGTTCACGTCCCCGCCACGACCGAAGGAGCCCACCCCCCATGCTCATCCGCTTGAACCAGGCACAGCCCTACGTGCTCAGCCTCTTCCGCTTCGTCGTCGGCCTGCTCTTCGCCTTCCACGGCGCCGCCACCCTCTTCGGGGTGCTCGGCGGCAACCAGGCGGAGAGCGGCGCCTGGCCCGGCTGGTACGCCGCTCTGATCCAGCTGGTCTGCGGAACTCTGGTCGCCCTCGGCCTCGGCACCCGCGCCGCGGCCTTCCTCGCCTCCGGCTCGATGGCCTACGCGTACTTCAAGGTGCACCAGCCGGAAGCGCTCCTGCCGATCCAGAACGGCGGCGAGGCGTCGGCGATGTTCTGCTGGGCGTTCCTGCTGCTGGTCTTCACCGGCCCGGGTTCCGTCGCCCTGGACCGCCTCTTCGGCTCGCAAAGCACGGCGGCCACCGCCGAGGGCGCGACCCGGCAGGACAAGGCCCCGGCCGTCCCGGTCTGACCGGCAACCGGCCGCCCCCACGCCCGGGCCCCTCCTGGCTCTCCCCGGACCCCCGCGTGCCCGCGTCGACCCGGCGTGCGGTGAGGCGTCGGCGGCGAGGCCGGGAAGGTACGACGGCGGTGCCCCGCTCCCCCCGTTCGGCGGAGGGAGCGGGGCACACCGCCGTACGACGTGATCCGACTCAGGGTGTGAAGTCCCCGTCACCCCCGCCCGGGGGGCCCGAACGGCACCGTGAAGCAGGCCGCCCGCTCCCCCGCGCCGCCCTGCCGGTCGTGGATGATCACCGAACGCGCCCCGTCCTCCCGGAAGCCCCAGTCGTGCACGGCCTCCGCCCGGCCGTCGCCGTCCTCGTCCGTCCGGAAGTCCAGCCACACCTCGTTGACCGGATCCGCGGTCGCCGCCGGGCGGTGCTGGTAGTGGGGGCCCGCGGCGGCGGGATCGGCGCCGCAGGGCGAGGTGTGCACGTGCATCCCGTACGCGCGACCGGGCACGAGGCCCCGCAGCCGCGCCCCGACCCGGGTGCCGGACGGGTCCGTGAACTGCGTGATCTCGATCCGCGCACCCGCCGGCACCAGCCGCGTGTCGTACGTCAGCGCGTCGGACCGGACGAACGAACCGGGTGGGGAGAACACCCCCGCGGCCCGCATCCACGAGCTGCCGCCCGCGGCGGCGGCATCGTCGGCGCGGCTCGGGTCTCCACCACCGCCCGGCCCCTGCGTCGCGGGCCCCGCCGCAGGAGCGCCGTGCGCGCTGTGTGCGCCGTGGCCACCGGGGGTGTCGGACACGCCGCCGCCCGCCCCCGTATCCGTACCCGCGTCCGCCCCCTGGGCGACACCCACGCCGCAGGCCAGCGTCAGCAGGGCCGCCGCGCCCGCCAGCACGCCCGGGATCCGTGGGATCCCCCGGCCCCGCGACAACGGGCCGCCCTCATGTCCCTCCGTACCCCGCCGCCCCGAATTCGGGTGCGCCGGACCCTGTCCCGTCCGTACCATCCATGCCGTCATGCGCTGCTCCTCGCTCGTGCCTTGGTCGTTCTCCACGCCTAACGGGCACAAGGCCGCCAGGTGTACGTGACCTGCACAACATCACCCGCCCTGGCCCATCTCCGGAGAACCCCCACGCGTACGCTGTACAGCTGAACCTGCCGCCCCTGCCGCTCCCCTGCGACCGTCGCGGCGTCGACACGATCGGGGAGTAGTAGACGGTGTTGGAGAGTGTGGCCGCGCTGACCAGCAGTCCATGGATCTACGTGGTGGTCGCCGTCTCCGTTCTCCTGGACGTCTTCCTGCCCCTGCTGCCCAGCGGTGTCCTCGTCATCACGGCCGCCACGGCGGCGGCAGCGGGCTCCACCACCGTCAGCGGCGCCGACGAAGGCACCGGCGGGCAGGTCCCCTCGCTCGTCGTGCTGATCCTGTGCGCGGCCACCGCGTCGGTACTCGGCGACCTCGTCGCGTACCGGCTCGCCTGGCGCGGGGGCGACCGGCTGGACCGGGCCATCGCCCGGTCCCGGCGGCTGACCACCGCGCAGGAACGTCTCGGCGCGGCACTGAGCCGGGGCGGCGGGGCGCTGGTGATCATCGCCCGGTTCGCTCCGGCGGGCCGATCCGTGGTCTCGTTCGGCGCGGGCGCGGCCCACCGCAGGAAGCGGGACTTCCTCCCCTGGTCCGCGCTGGCGGGCCTGGCCTGGGCCGGTTACAGCGTGGGGCTCGGCTACTTCGGCGGCCGGTGGCTGGGCTCGACGTGGTTCGGCACGGCTGTTTCGGTCCTGGCGCTGTTCGTGGCGGGCGCGCTGGCCGCGTTCGTGGTGAAGCGCCCGGCTACGCGGACGGCGAAGACGAAGGCGGGGGCCGAAGCCCTGCGCCAGGAATCGGAACCAGGACCGGGACCGGTCGCGGAACCAGGACCGGGACCGGTCGCGGGACCAGGACCGGAATGGGGCTACGGAGCCGGAGCCGCATCCGCGACCGCATCCGCATCCGCAACCACGGCACCGACGACGCCCCCGAGCGGGCCGGGACCGGTGTCCGCGCCCGCCCCGGCCGCCCCCTGAGCGAAGGGGCGCACCGGCGCACCGGCGAAGGCCCGGCCGTCCGTGCGGCGGCCTCAGCTCCGGGCGGCGGGCTCAGCTCCGGGCCGCGCCCCGTATCTCCAGGCCGTCGAGCAGCTTCATCGTCGCCGCGGTGATCTCGTCGACGGCCTGGTCGAACACCTCCCGGTTGTGCGCGGCGGGCGCGCGGAACCCGGAGACCTTGCGTACGTACTGAAGGGCGGCGGCCCTCATGTCCTCCTCGGTGGCCTCTTCGGGGAGAGCGGGCGGGCGGAGCGTCTTGATGCTGCGGCACATGACTCCAGTGTGGACCGCCCCACTGACAACGGACACCCGTCGCCTCGGTTCCGCCGGTTGCGCGGCCCCACCCCGCCGCCGCCCCCCGCCCGGACGGATTCAGGCGCTCCGCGCCCGGTCGCTCGTGGTGGACCGGTCCGTGCACAGGGCCCAGATGACGAAGACGTCGATGGCGATGGTGACGACGGCCCAGACCGGCGTGTACGGGAGCCATATGAAGTTGGCGACGAGGTTCAGCGCCGCGAGGGCGATGCCCGCGCCGCGGGCCCAGGCGGCACCCGAGAGGATGCCCCAGCCGACCAGGATGAGGATCACGCCGAGGACGAGGTGGATCCAGCCCCAGGAGTTCACGCTGAACTTGAAGACGTAGTCGTTGATCGACGTGTACACGTCGTTGGAGGCGATCCCGGCGATGCCCTTCAACACTCCGAGGACACCGTCCACGAAGAGCAGGACACCGGCGAACACCGCTCCCCCGGCCGCCCACGGGCTGCCGGGGTCGCCGTCCGGACGGGGGCCGGCGGGGCGCGAGGCGCCGGGTGTGGGTGCGCTGGGCTGCGACATGAGGACTCCTTGGCCGGAACAGGCGCCGGGCGCCTGTTGTCCCTGCTGACCTGCCCTGGTGGTGCGTGCAGATCAGCTCCGACGTTCCTCGCGGCCTCCGGGCACAGCCACCCGGACACACCCGTTCGGGTGAGGTGTCACGGCGCGCTGACCGTGACGATGCGCCCCTGGGCGTCGACGGTGAGCGCCACCCGTTCGACGCGGTTGACCAGGGCGACGCCGGCCCACACGATCCCCCACGCCAGGCACGAGAAGACGGTGAGGAAGGCGTGCAGCGCATGGTTCACCGGCTGCCCGCGCACGAGTACCACCTGGCTCCCGGAGCGGGACTCGACGCGCCAGCCGCTCGCGATGCGCCGGCTCACGACCCAGTCCAGGATCAGCGCCCGCTGCGCCGCCTCGGGGGGCTCGCGCCCGGTGACCCCGGCGATGTAGTAGCCGGGCGGCGGCTCGATCGAGGCGCTCTCCCGTACCGTTCGACGACGTCTCACGGGATCACCCCCAGGTGTCGAGGTCGCCGCCGCGCCATTCGATCAGCCCGGGCCGGTCCAGCTCGACGACTTGGTCGGGACCAGGGGCGAACCCCGCGGCCCGCAACAGCGCGGCCACTTCACCCCGCCCGTGGGCCAGGCCCACGATCTGCCCGTGCACGGTGACCCGCCGCCCTCCCGTCGCGGAGGGCGGATAGACGATCACGGGCGGGTGCTCGGCCATGCCTCCACGGTGCCCCGAGCGCTGCCCCCGCGCATCCCGGGAGGCGGGCACGCTCACGCCCGGGAGGCAGGCACGCTCCCGCCCGGCAGACGGATCCCGCTCATGCCCGGGAGGCAGGCCACCCTCACGACCAGGAGGCGGGCACGCTCACGCCCCGGAGGCGGGCACGCTCACGCCCGGCAGACGGACCCCGCTCATGCCCGGGAGGCAGGCCACCCTCACGGCCAGGAGACGGGCACGCTCACGCCCGGGAGCAGGCACGCTCACGCCCGGCAGACGGACCCCGCTCATGCCCGGGAGGCAGGCTCCGAGCACCTCCGGGACCAAGGCCGCCCCCCTCCTCCACGGAACCGCCCGAGCGCGGTCCGGCGTCCCCGCAGGCGTCTCTACGATCATGAACCGCGACGGAGGACCCGCCCATGACGGCAACGGCTGCCCGCTATCTGTACGTGACCCGGCACGGTGAGGCATCCGTCGACGAGAGCACGCTGACGGACGACGGACGCCGCCAGGCCGCTCTGCTCGGGGAGCGGCTGCGCGAGGCCCCGATCACGGCGATCCACCACGGCCCGCTCGCCCGCGCCGAGCAGACGGCGCGGCTGATAGGTGAGCAGCTGCCGGGGGTTCCCCTGCTGCGGTCCGAACCGGCCGGCGACTACATCCCGTACATACCGCCGCGGGAGGAGCTGCCGGCGGAGTCGGCCGACGAGACGCTCGCCCGGCTGGCAGGCTTCCCGGCGGCGGAGCGCGAGCTGGGCCCCGGGCTGGCGGAGAAGGCGCTCGCACGGTTCACGGGAACGGTCGAGGGCGACGAGCCCCGCCATGAACTCCTCGTCACCCACAACTTCCTCGTCGGCTGGCTGGTCCGGGCCGCACTGGACGCACCGAAATCGCGTTGGCTGGGCCTCAACCACACCAACGCCGGGCTCACCGTCATCCGTTATGCACCCGGCCGTCCCCCGGCCCTCCTCCTGTACAACGACACCGGCCATCTGCCGGCCGAACTCCGCTGGACCGGCTTCCCGCCCGAGCTGCACGTCTGAGAGGAGACGCGCGTCGGCCCCGGGCAGGGCTCAGTCGCTGCCCGGGGGACCGCCGATCATCGACATGAGCAGCTCGTGCGTCCGGGCGTCCGGGGCCACGACGAGCCCCCGGCCGCCCCGTCCGACCGGGCGACCGTCGACCCCGGTGACGACGCAGCCGGCGGCGCGGCACAGGGCGATCCCGGCGGCGAAGTGCACGCTCCCGCTCAGGTCGCCGTCAGTGACGTAGGCGGCCCGCCTGCCCGCCGCGACCCAGGCCGGCGCCAGCGACGTGGAGACGACGCGCGGGCGGAAATTCTCGACGAACCCGGGGTGGGCGAGCAGGTCGACGGCCCGGAATCCGGGAGCGCCCGGGAAGGGCGGATCGAGGTTCACGTCCACCAGCCGGGTGTCCGCCGTGGGCGCCAACCGCCGCTCGTCGCCGGACGTGCCACGCCGGACCCGGGCGGTCTCCCCGTCGGTGAGGAAGACCTCGCCGCTGAACGGATCGGTCACGGCGGCCGGGCCGTTGCGCAACGCCACGTAGACGGCGACGAGTTGGGAACCGACGACGTAGTTGAGCGTCCCGCACAAGGGGTCCACCAACCACTCCCGCTCCGCACCGACAGCTCCTCGCCGGCCGCCCTCCTCGCCGTGCACCGCGTCCCCGGGCCGGGCGGCACGGATGACGCCGAGGATCGCCTCCTCGGCGGCGAGGCCGGCGTCGGTGGCGAAGTCCCCGGAGCCGTTGTCGATACGGGAGTGGAGCCGCCCGTACCGGGCCCGCACGACCTCCGCCCCGGCCAGCGCCGCGGCTGCCGCCACCTCGGTGTCCGTCGGATTCTCGAGCGAGTCGATCATGCCAAGCAGGCCAGCGGGAGGCCGCTGTGGCCGTACGGGGAATCCGGCCCAGCCGTCACGCCCCCTCCCGGGGGCCGAGCAGCAGCGCCTCCGAGCCGACCGGCCGGAATCCGGCGGCCTGGAACGCCCGGATGCTGCGGGCGTTGCCCGCGGCCTGCTGCGACCAGAGCGGTTCGCCCGGGGGCACCAGGTGCCGCGCGGCGGTGGCGAGGGCTCGGCCCAGTCCCCGGTGCCGGGCGTCCTCGTCCAGCTCGACGGCCACCTCCCAACGACCGGCCACGCCGCGCCCGAGCACCAGCACTCCCCCGTCGGCCTCCCACATCCGCACACCGTCCCGCCGACGACGGGCACTCATCACCCGCGGGTGGACGGGATCGGTGACCTCCCGCAGCTCCAGTCCAGGCGCACCGGGCAGCGAGGACGCCACGGTCAGGAGGTCGATCGTGTCGGTGGTCCGGCCGGTGCGTTCCAGGAAGGCGGTCAGGAAGCGCGGATGCATCGTCGCGGCCAACGCGTCACAGTCCAGGGCGGCGAGCGTCGTATGGACCCACGCGGGATCCTCGTCCGTGAACACGACCGAGTGCGCGGTAAAAGCGATCACCCCCTGATCCCGACCACTCGGCGCGGCAACCACGGTCGTCCCCCCATCGGCCTCCGGAAACCGCCCGCACGCCGCCCCGTCCAGGATCTCCGCCAGTGTCTGCCCCATGAACCGCCCCCGTGTTCCTCGTCGTTCGGTCCGCCCGCCGTCCCGCCGCGTCACCACGCGGCACGGACCGTTTCATCCCCCGGTACGCAGTCGGCGCGCGGCCGCCGCCTCGATGATCCCCGGCCATTCCACCGACAGCCATGCCCGGGCCGAAGGGGAAGAGGGCAGTCCGGAAGGCAGGCCGTCGTGCAGGCGGACCGTCTCCGGTTCCAGCAGGCGGTTGCGCGACAGCGTGGCCGGCTCCTCCCCACCGTCGCCGGCCTCCGAGACGCTCTTCAGGAACATCACGTTGGCCGCGACCAGCCACGGGCTCCCGGTCTCGCACGTACCCCGGGAGGAGCCCTCATTCCCGGTGGCCAGGGCCCAGGGATCGGGCGCGAGACAGCGCACGGCCCCGACTCCGGTGAACGACACCGCGGCCGAGCACATCGAGCAGGGCTCCTGGGTGCTCCAGAGCGTCGTGGTGCCCAGATCCCATGCGGTACGGGCGAGGCCCAGCACGTTCAACTCGGCGTGGGCCAGCGGCGTACCACGCAACGGGCCGTCTCCGGGCCCGGTGTCGTAGGCCTGGTCCCGCCCCTCCGCCAGCACCGCCCCGGCCGGGTCGACCAGCACGGCGCCCACGGCGAGCCCACCGGCCCTCAGCGCCGCGTAGGCAAGCTCCAGGCTGCGCCGCACGGCTTCGGGCGCCGCGGCCCAGGCATTGTCGAAGTCCTCGTCGTCTCTCTCGTTGCGCACCGGCTCAGGGTAGGCCTCAGGACAACAGGGCAGGGAGGGACGACGAAGCCCCCCGACCATGATC
>NZ_JBHXJG010000207.1:0-13159 GCF_042723425.1 Streptomyces sp. NPDC058375
GTCCGGGATCTTCCCGTACGCCCGCCGAGCAGCACCGCGAGGCTCAGCGCCCCCCGGCCATCAGCAGCGGAGCACCCCCGGGAGCCGAGGCCGGGACGTTCTCGCGGCCGCCCACCCCGTGCGGCAGCGGAGCCGCCGGGACGGTCGGCAGCAGCCCGCGCCGGGCCAGCTCGGGCGTGACCCCCTCGCCGAACCAGTACGCCTCCTCCAGGTGCGGATAGCCGGAGAGCACGAAGTGCTCCACGCCCAGCGCGTGGTACTCCTCGATCCGGTCCGCGACCTCCGCATGGCTGCCGACCAGCGCGGTCCCGGCCCCGCCGCGCACCAGACCGACGCCCGCCCAGAGGTTCGGCGCGATCTCCAGCTTGTCCCGCGACCCCCCGTGCAGCGCCAGCATCCGCTGCTGCCCGACCGACTCGCTCTTCCCCAGCGCCTGCTGCGCCGCCGCGATGGTGTCCTGGTCGAGGTCGCCCAGCAGCCGGTCGGCGGTCGCCCACGCCTCCCGCGAGGAGTCCCGCGAAATGGTGTGCAGCCGGATACCGAACCGGACCGTACGCCCCTGCTCCTCCGCGAGCCGGCGAATCCAGTCGATCTTCTCCTTCACCGCGGCCGGCGGCTCACCCCAGGTGAGATAGACGTCGGCGTGCGCGGCCGCGACCGGCCCGGCCGCCGCCGACGACCCGCCGAAGAAGATCTCCGGCAGCGGGTCCGGCGGCAGCGCGGTCAGCCCGCCCTCCACCTGGTAGTGCTCACCGTCGAAGTCGTACGGCTGCCCGCTCCAGGCGCCCCGTACCACCGACAGGAACTCCGCGGTGCGCGCGTACCTCCGGTCGTGGTCCAAGTGGTCCCCGAAACGCCGCTGTTCGGTCGAGTCGCCTCCGGTGACGACATTGAGCAGCAGCCGCCCCCGGGTGATCCGCTGATAGGTGGCGGCCATCTGGGCGGCCAGCACGGGTGAGATGACGCCCGGCCGGAACGCCACCAGGAACTTCAGCCGCTCGGTGTGCTGGGCGAGCGCCACCGTGGTCAGCCAGGCGTCCTCGCACCACGTACCGGTCGGGGTCAGCACCGCCTCGAAGCCCAACTGCTCGGCCGCCTTGGCGATCTGGGTCAGATACTCGATGTCCGGGGCGCGCACGCCGCTCACCGGGGTGATCCGGTCGCGCTTGATGCCGCCGTCGGTGTACGCGTGCCGGTCGACGAGCGTCCGGCCGTCGCCGCCGGTGGGCAGGAACCAGTGCAGATGGACGTTCACGAGGAGGCCTTTCCGTAGGAGCGCGGTGCGGTGGAGGAAGGGGGGAGGTCACGGTTGAACCGGGTGTCGACGTAGTCCTCGAAGTCGAACCGCCGCGGAATCAGCCTGAGTTCGGCGAAGGTGTCGGCGATCTCCTGCTCGGAGGCGATGGCCGCGGCGTCGATCGCGACGGGGACACGGGTGCCGTAGCTGAGCTTCACGGCGTCCAGCGCCACTTCGTACGGAAGCCCGGTCTCCTTCGCCCAGACCTTCGCCCACTCCTCCGGGTGCTCGAAGACCCACTTCTGGGCCCGTTCCAGCCGGACGAGCAGATCACCGATGGCCTTGGACTTCTTGGCGTTCTTGAGCGATACGGGCGAAGCGACCTGGAAACCGAGGCCGTTGACGACGCCTTCGCCGGTCGTGAGTACCCGGGCGTCCGCCGTGCGCAGAACCTGCGAGGTGTACGGATCCCAGATCGCCCAGGCGTCGACCTTGCCGCGGCTGAACGCGGCTAGCGCGTCGGCCGGCTGGAGGTAGTTCAGCTTCACGTCCTCGATCCCCAGTCCGGCCTTCTTGAGCGAGGCGACCAACTGGAAGTGGGCCGAACTGCCCTGGGCGACAGCGATCGACTTGCCCTTGAGCTGGGCGGGCTTCTTCAGCGGTGAGTCCTCGGGCACGACGATGACCTCACCGGCCGGCGAACCGTGCGTGGCGCCGACGACGGCGATGTCGGAGTCGGCCCCCGCGGCGAAGACGGGCGGCGTGTTGCCGACGCCGCCGATGTCCACGGCCCCGGCGCTCACGGCCTCCAGCAGGGGCGGTCCCGAGGTGAAGGTGGACCACTCGATGCGGTAGTCGAGGTCGTCGAGTTCTCCGGAGGCCCGCAGGATCGCCTCGTAACCCCCCTTCTGGTCACCGACGTTGAGGGTCAGGCTGCCTCTTCCGTCCGTGCTGCCGCCCGAGTCGGCGGAGGAGGCCCCGCCGCACGCGGAGAGGAGCAGGGCGAGGGGGAGGAGCAGGGCGGGCAGAGTGCGGCGCTTCATGACGGGTCTCCGTGACGGGGGTGGGGGTGCGCGGGCGATGCGCCGGGGTTTTCCGTACTCTCCTTACGGGCCTGGGTGCGGCCTGGGCCCTCGGCGCGGGCGCGGCCCACGCCCTCGACGCCCAGTTCGGCCAGCAGCCGGGAGCGCAGGTCGGCGAACCCGGGGGAGCCGACCTCGCGCGGCCGGTCCAACGCGACGGGAGTGTCGTACGCGATCCGCCCGTCGCGCATCACGAGCACCCGGTCGGCCAGCAGCAGGGCTTCGTCCACGTCATGGGTGACCAGGAGCACCGCGCAGCCGCGCCGCTGCCAGAGTTCGGCCACGAGCTGCTGGGCCTTGATCCGGGTCAGGGCGTCGAGCGCGCCGAAGGGCTCGTCGAGCAGCAGCAGATCGGGCTCGCGCACCAGGGCCCTGGCCAGCGAAGCGCGCTGGGCTTCTCCGCCGGACAGCGTCTTGGGCCACGCCCCGGCCCGCTCCGCAAGACCGACCTCCGCCAACGCCTGTTCGGCGACGGCGCGTTCGGGCTTGCCGGGCAGCCCGAGCAGCACATTGCGCCAGACCCGCTTCCAGGGCATCAGGCGAGGAGCCTGGAACGCGACGGCGCGCCGGCGGGGCACCAGGACGGTGCCCGAGATCTCCCGGTCGAGCCCGGCCAGCACTCGCAGCAGGGTCGACTTGCCGCAGCCGCTGCGTCCGAGCAGCACGGTGAACTCGCCTGCTCTCAGGGTGAGATCGAGGTCGTCGATCACCGCACGCCCGTCGAAGGCGCGGGTGAGCCCTTCGACCCGTACGGCGGCTTCAGGGTCCTCGGCGGACGTCGAGGGTCCGGGGCCGGGGCCAAGGAGGGTTTTCACTGGCCGGTGAAGGTCGGTCGCCATTGCAGCAGCAGCCTTTCGAGGATCCGGACGATGACGTCGGCGGTGAGGCCGAGGAAGGCGTACACGACGAGACAGACGACGATCACGTCGGTGCGGAAGAACTCCCGGGCCTGGTTCATCAGGAACCCGATCCCGGCGTCGGCGTTGATCGACTCACCGAAGACGAGCGCGAGCCAGGCCGTCGCCAGCGAGTAGCGCAGACCGGTCATGGCCCCGGGCAGCGCCCCCGGCAGCACCACATGCCGCACCAGTCCCCATCGCCCGAGCCCCAACGACGTACCGGCCTCGATGAGTTGGGCGTCGACGCCCCGGATCCCCGCGTACACGTTCAGATACAGGTGGAAGGCCACCCCGAGGGCGATGAGGGCCACCTTCGGCGCCTCGCCGATCCCGAGCCAGATGATGAACAGCGGGATGAGCCCCACCCAGGGCACGGTCCGCAGCATCTGTACGGTCGCGTCGACGAGGTCCTCCCCGAGCCGCGAGAGCCCCGACACGAGGGCGAGCGACGTCCCGATCACCCCGCCGAGCAGGAGCCCCACGATGACCCGCTGGAGCGAGACCCCCATCGCGGCGGGCAGCGTCCCGTCGGCCACCAGACCGGCGCCGGCCCGGGCGATGGTCCCGGGCGAGGCGAGCACATCGGCATCCAGCACCCCCGTGGCGCTGAACACCTGCCACAACGCGAGCAACAGCAAGGGCCCGACCGCTCGCCGCACCCACCGCGGAGCGGCCCGCAGCCGCGACCGGCGGACGGACGCCGGGACGACGGCCTCCAGCTCGGGCGGCGTACGCGCCGGCGCGGAGGATTTTTCCAGGGGGACCGGTACGGCGGGTGGGGGTGCATGGCTGACGGTCATGACGGCTCCAGGAAGGGACGCACGAATGAGAGCGGATCGGGAGAAGGAAGGCGAGCGGGCAGAGGGAAGGGCGAGCGGGCAGGGGGCACGGCCACGGGCACGCCGGAGCACCCCCGTACCCACGAAGCCGGGACCGACCGAAGGACGGCAGGGGCGAGGAGGGCGGAAGCAGGAGGGGGGCGCGCTCAGGGGGCGCGGGGCGGCACGGAGCCGGACGCGACTACGGCAGGGCGAGCGACGGAAAACCGTGAGGAACGCGGCTACCGAAGGAACAGCCGTACGGCCGGAAAGGGCCCGGAAGTCGCTGAGGGAACGTCAGCAGCCGCGACAACACGCGGCGGAAGCCACTCGCAGCAGGTCGATGTGACCGCGCGAAGTGAGCAGAGCTGATCGGAACATGGTGCTGAACGTAGCCACCCGGTCGGGACACGGTCAATGGCGTCTCGGAGCGTGGACGCGTCATCTCACCCCTGTGCGGTGATGATGGAGGCATGTCCGATTCCTTCACCACCACGGTCCTGAACATCACCACGGGTACGGCCGAGACCGTCACGGACCTGACGCGCGCCTGCGAGGAGTTCCTCACTCGCACCGCCCCCGGCCGCGACGGCCTGCTCAACGTCTTCGTCCCCCACGCCACGGCCGGCATCGCCGTACTGGAGACCGGCGCGGGCAGCGACGACGACCTCCTGGCCGCCCTCCACCACCTGCTCCCCGCCGACGACCGCTGGCAACACCGCCACGGCAGCCCCGGCCACGGCCGCGACCACGTACTCCCCGCCCTGGTCCCGCCCCACGCCACGCTGCCGGTGATCGGCGGCCGGCTGGAGCTGGGTACCTGGCAGTCGGTCTGCCTGGTGGACACGAACGTTTCTAAAGACAACCGTCAGGTTCGTCTGAGCTTCCTCAGCTGACCCAGATCGTTCAGCGGGGGCGTGGCCGCCGATTCTCCGTACGATGCGCGCTCGAACGGAGAAAAGAAATGCGCGGTACGGACCTCAACACGATCGAACGACCCTACGACGGATGCGGCAAGTGCCTGCTCGGAGTGCGGCGACTGTCGCGCGTGAAGCTGGCGACGTCTTCACCTGAGCGCCAGCGAGAGAACGTGCTCGCTGCCGCCGCCTCCGTTGGGGCCCACACGCGCAGCGGCCGGCCCGCGGCCGCGGCACCGCGGCGGCCGAACCTCGCACGCCTCCAGATCCGCGCAGGCGCCGCCGACGACGGGCGCCACCGTCTGCTGCACCTCTTCGACGCCGTCACCAACGGCACCAGCGCTCAGTTCGAGGGGGTCCACGTCCCGGCCGACCTCACCCTCACCGACACCGGCCGCCACGAGGTGCGCACCTGGCTGTGGAAGGTCGTCCTGGCCGACGGCACCCGCACCCTGACCACGGCCGGCCGCTGGGCGGAGGCGCCACCATTCCGGCATGAAACGACCATCCCGCCCGCGGCCGTCCTACGGGCTTCCATGCCTATCCAGCGACCTGGGTGAGTTCGAGGAGGTTGCCCTCGGGGTCGGCGACGTAAGCGAAGCTGACCTCGGGCCGAGTCTGGGCGCGGGCTGGTTCGGAAACTGTGCGGCCGCCGAGTGCGGTGACAGCGGAAAGCACGGTGTCGAGGTCATCCACGCGCACCGACCAGTGAAACCAGCCCTGAACCCTCGCTCCTTCGGTGACAGTGGAGGGCTGTGCCGGCAGCGAGCCGGTGATCTCGGTGAGTTCGAGGCACAGATTCGAAGAGCCGACGAGCATGGCGACGCGGGACAGTCCGTCCGCCAGTACGTGGGTGCCGGTGTTCGTCATGCCCAGCGCCTGGCAGTAAAAGGAGCTGACGCGGTCGAGGTCGCCGACGGACAGGCCGATATGATCGTTGAAAGCAGTCATGTCAATGTACCGTGTATCCGCCGTCGACGGGGATGATGGCGCCGGTGACGAAACTGGACTGTCCGGAACAGAGCCAGACGATCGCGTCGGCGATTTCCTGTGCCTGGGCGATCCGCCCAAGAGGGTGCTGGGCGATGCGGGCAGCCATGGTCTCCTCGGAGCGGCCGGTGGCGACGAGGGGTGTCTCGACGAGGCCTGCTGCCACGGTGTTGACCCTGATTCCCAGACCGCCGTAGTCGAGGGCCGCAGTCTTGGTCAGGCCGGCGGCGCCGTGCTTGGCCGCGACATAGCCGGCGAAGCCGGGGACGCCCACCAGGCTGGTGCCGGAGCCGACGTTGACGATGGCGCCCGACCTACGGTCCGCCATGAGAGCGAGTTCGTACTTCATGCAGAGGAACGTTCCGCGCAGATCGACGGTGAGCATGCGGTCGAACTGTGCTGTGTCGTAGTCGGCGAGCGGGCGCAGGGCGTCGCCGCCACTGACGCCGGCGCTGTTGACCGCGACGTCGAGCCGCTGCTGCTCGCCTGCGGCAACGCTCACGGCGTTCTTGACCGAGTCCTCGTCGCTCACGTCGCAGATCACCGCTTGGCCTTGGCCGCCTTCGGCGCGGATTTCATCGATCGTCTCGCGCAAAGTGGCCTCTGTGCGGCCTGCGACGCTTACGTAGGCGCCCTGTCGTGCGAGTGTCACCGCGGTGGCCCTGCCGATGCCTGTACCGCCGCCGGTGACCAGGGCTCGCAGACCGTCGAAGCGCACGGTGCTGTTCGTGCTCATGGTCTTGGCTCCTCATGTCGTTCTTACTGCTGGAGCGTGTGACGCGACGCCATGCGCGCCACTTGTCGTCCGGAGGGCTCGAATGCGACTCGCCGCTCTCGGGGCCAGCGGTGCTGCTCACTGGTCGACGCCGGTCAGTTCCACGGACAGATCCCACAGCCGGCGGGCGTTGTCGGGGTCGAGCGCGTAGTCAGCCACGCCTCGGCGTACTCCCGGGGTGTAGGAGAGCGCTTGCTGGCAGTCCTCGAAGTATGTGCCGCTTACGCCCTCGACGAGCGGCGAGGCGGCCAAGAGGACGGAGGTTGCCGCGCCCTGGGCGATGCTCTTCTCGGAAACGCCGCTCTTTCCCGACGGGTCGAAGGCGGCGGGGGGCGTGTCCATGTGCCGGCCGAGGCTAGTTCCCCAGATCCGGCCGGGGTTGAGTGCGTTCACCGCGATGCCGTCCGCCGCCCAGCGCTTGGCAGCTTCGACGGCGAACAGGATGTTCGCCGTCTTCGACTGCGCGTATGCCAGCCACGGATCGTAGGGCTCCTTGGTGAAATCAGGGTCTTCGAAGCGGACGGGGCCGTTGACGTGGCCGACCGAGCTCACGAGGACCACGCGGGCGTTGCCGGCAGCCGAGAGCGCGTCGTGAAGCTGGACGGTGAGGGCGAAGTGCCCGAGGTGGTTTGTTGCGAACTGGAGCTCACGCCCCTCAGGTGTACGCATCTCGGGGGTGGCCATGATCCCGGCGTTGGCAACCAGGATGTGCAGCGGCCCCGACCAGCTGGTCGCGAACGCCTTGACGGAGGCCGGATCAGCCAGGTCCAGCTGCGCCGCTCGCGTGTGAGGGTTGCCGGTCTGCTCAGCGATCTCCTGAGCGGCGGTGTTTCCCGCCTCCAGCGTCCGGGCCGCGATCGTCACCTGCGCGCCGGCCGAGGCCAGGGCGAGGGCGGTCTCGCGGCCGAGCCCCCCGGCTCCGCCGGTCACGAGCGCGCGTCGGCCGGTGAGGTCAGCGCCTGCCGCCACTTCCGCGGCGGTCGACTGCGCGTCGAAGTGTGTGGTGATGTGCTGTGTCATTGCTCGTTCCTTCATGAGGGGCCGGCCGCCCTGAAGCGGGGCTTGCGGAGGCTCTACTACAATGCGAACAGTAAGTGGAGTCGAGTCCACTTAGGTCTCACTATAAGTGGAGTAGGCTCCGCTTGCAAGGAGGAGTGATGTCCCGCTCATTGCGCGCCGACGCACAGGCGAACTACGACCGGTTGATGGAGGCGGCGGCCCGAGTGTTCGCGCAAGAAGGATCCGACACGTCGCTGAAGGCGGTCGCTGCCGAGGCCGGGGTCGGCATCGGCACCCTTTACCGGCGGTTTCCGACCCGCGAGGACCTCATCGAGGCGGTCTACCGCAACGAGACCGAGCGCCTGTGCGCATCGGTACCGCGACTGCTCGAGGCCAACGAGGCGGTGGCCGCACTGAAGGCGTGGATGGAGTCTTTCGTGGACTACATGCTCACCAAGCAGGGCATGGCAGACGCCCTGCCCTCCATCCTCGCCACCCGCGAAGGGCTACGTCTGCACAGCCGCGAGGGCCTGCATGAGGCGATCGCGGCGCTCATCGAGGCCGGCATAGCGGCCGAAAGCCTGCGCCGCGACGCGGTCGCCGACGATGTCCTCATGGCGCTCGGCGGGATCACCCTCATCACCGGACACGAGCGCCAGCGCGATCTAGCCTCCCGGCTGATCACCCTGCTCCTCGATGGACTGGCCCCTGACCGCGGCGCCTCGCAGGCCAAGGCGTAGTCGCACCGACCGGAAGTAGATCCCGCCATGCTCACAGACATGCCCGAGGCGGAACTCCGGCGGTACACCGGAACCGGCACCGAGCCCGCCGACTTCGACGCCTTCTGGCACCACACCCTCCAAGAGGCCCGCCGCCATCCCATCGGCCTGACGGCCCAGCCGGTCGCCACGGGCCTGACCACGATCACCACCCACGACATCACTTTCGCGGGCTGGGGAGGTCATCCCGTCCGCGGATGGCTGCACACTCCTGCCGGGACGAGTGGGGCACTGCCCGCTGTCGTGGAGTACATCGGCTACAACGGCGGCCGCGGGCTGCCCATCGAGAAGCTCCTGTGGGCCTCGGCCGGTTACGCCCACCTCGTCATGGACTCCCGGGCCCAGGGGGCGGGCTGGTCGGCCGGGGAGACCGCCGACCCCATCGGATCGGGTCCTTCGGTCGGCGGTAACGCCACCCGGGGCATCCTGTCGCCTCAGGACTACTACTATCGGCGCTTGATCACGGATGCCGTGCGCGCCGTGGACGCTGCCCAACAGCTCTCCCGCGTTGACCCGGATCGCATCGTCACCGCCGGGCACAGCCAGGGCGGTGGTCTCGCCCTGGTCGCCGCGAGTCTCGTCCCGGAGGTCGCCGGCGTCGTGGCTCGCGAGCCGTTCCTGTGCGACCTGGCCCGTGGCGCCACTCTCTGCGACGAGGCCCCGTTCGCCGACATCGCCCGCTTCCTTCGTGTCCATCCCGACAAGGAACAGCAGGTGCTGCAGACGCTGGCGTATGTCGACGCGGTCAATCACGCGCGCCGCGGCACCGCACCCGCCTGGATCTCAGTGGCCCTGATGGACACCATCTGCCCGCCCTCGGGCATCTACGCAGCCCACCACCACTGGTCCGGCCCCAAGGAGCTCAGTGTCTGGCGCTACGGCGACCACGAGGGGGGAGGTCCGCACGAGGACGTGTGCGCCCTCGAATTCGTCGCCCGTCTCCTGCGCTGAAGCAGCACTTTCAGCGTTCCCATAAGTGGAGCCGACTCCGATTGCGTGTTAGTGTTGCGGAGTCGACTCCACTTATGGATTCGGGAAGAAGGGCAGACACGTGGGTAACTCACTGGCCGGAACCGTTGCATTGGTCACCGGGGCCAGCAGCGGGATCGGGGCCGCCACCGCGCGGCGGCTCGCGCAGGAGGGCGCGTCGGTCGCGCTCGTGGCCCGCCGGGCGGATCGTCTGGCAGAGGTGGTGGCCGCCATCCAGTCGGAAGGCGGCACCGCACGGGCCATCGTCTCCGACATCACCACCGGGGCGGCCGCCCACGAGGCCGTCGAACAGGCAGTGGCCGCGTTCGGCCGCCTCGACACGGTCGTCAACAACGCCGGCGCCATGCTGATCGGTCCGTTCGCGCACGCTCCGGAAGGAGAATGGGAGCGGATGGTCGACATCAACGTGATGGGACTGCTCTACGTCACGAAAGCGGCCCTGCCCCACCTGATCAAGGCGGCCGAGCAGGAGCCCCGGCGGACCGCGGACCTGGTCAATATCAGCTCCTCGGCCGGCCGCGTCGCCCGCCCGGGCACCGCGGTGTACAACCTCACGAAGTTCGGGGTCAACGGCTTCAGCGAAGCCCTCCGCCAGGAGATGCAGCCGCTGCGTGTACGGGTCAGCGTCGTCGAACCGGGCAACGTCGACACCGAACTCGCCTCCCACACCCGCGAGGAACTGCGTGCGGGAGTCGAGGCCCAGACCCAGGCCATCGAAAGGCTCCAGCCGAAGGACATCGCCGACGCCGTCGCCTACATCGTCACCAGTGACCGTCGCGTAGCCGTCAACGAGGTGTTCGTCCGCGCCGCGGACCAGGGCTGGTAGACGCAGAGGGCGGGCACACCAGAGCAGCACCGCACCACGGGCCCACCGGCCCACGCGCCGTTGGCCCGGTTCTGTGGGGCCCCGACGCTCGCCGGGCGCCACCGAACCCGCACCGCAAGGAAACGAACCCGCCATAGCCCGTCACTGCGACATCCCGATCGCGGCCCGACTGCGCTGCCGCGGCGGGACCCCGGGTACAGATGCTGCGGGGCTGTCCCTGAGCCGCGTCCCGCTCCTAACCTCGGGCTTTCATGTGGCTGGGTGTCCGATGCGTGATTGAAAACGCGAAGAGTGCTCCTGACCTGCAACGATGGGACTTGTCTAGGGCCCAGGTCGTCGCATGAAAGAAGCACTCTTCAGGTGAAGAAGCGTATCGGGTCCTATCCGCGTGTCGTATCGAGGGCGGTGGCCGGGCGGTGGTTTCCCAGGCCGGAGGGGTGCTGCTGGTCGAGACGGTCCGCAAGAGCGGTCTGGACACCACGCTATCGGCGGCGCTCGCGCCGTGGCGGCGTCCCCGGGCGGTGCATGATCCGGGGAAGATCGCCCTGGCGGTCGCGCTGGGCGGGGACTGCCTGGCCGATGTCGCGATCTGCGGGCCGAGACGGCCGTGTTCGGGCCAGTGGCCTCCGACCCGACCGTCTCCCGGCTCATCGACAAGCTCGCCGCGGGCGGGCCGAAGGCTCTGACCGCGATCCGATCGGCGCGGGCCGAAGCGCGCGAGCGCGTATGGAAGTTGGCCGGCGCCTCATCGCCGGACACAGGCGGCTCTGTGATCGTGGACCTGGACGGGGTGCTGGTCCTGGCTCACTCCGACAAGCAGGACGCGGCTGCGACCTGGAAGAAGTCCTACGGACATCATCCGTTGGTGGGCTTCGTCGACCACGGACGCGGCGGCACCGGGGAGCCAGTGGCAGCGCTGCTACGGCCCGGGAACGCGGGCAGCAACACCGCTGCCGACCACATCACTGCCACCCAACTCGCCCTGGCGCAGATCCCGAAACGTCACCGGCGCGGCCGGTCCACACTGATTCGTACGGACTCTGCTGGCGGCACCCACGAGTTCGTCGCCTGGCTCTCGAAGCGGGGCAGGTGGCTGTCGTACTCGGTCGGGATGACCATCACCGACGCCGTTCACCAGGCCGTCGGGAAGGTTCCCGCCTCGGCCTGGACGCCCGCCGTCGAGCCCGGCGGCGAGATCCGCGACGGCGCTTGGACCGCCGAGCTCGACGGTGACCTCCTGAAGGACTGGCCGAGAGGGATGAGGCTGATCGTCCACAAGGAACGGCGACATCCAGGAGCCCAGTTGCGGTTCACCGACGCCGACGGACTGCGGCTGACCTGCTTCGCCACGAACACCCCCGACGTCGCGATCGCCACCCTGGAACTGCGGCACCGCCAGCGCGCGCGGGCCGAGGACCGTATCCGCAGCGCACGCGCCACCGGCCTGCGCAACCTGCCTCTGCACGACACCGCGCAGAACCAGATCTGGCTGGAGATCGTCCAGCTCGCCCTCGACCTGCTGGCCTGGATGCCCATGCTCGCCCTGACCGGCAAACCCCGGCTCTGGGAGCCCCGCCGTCTGCGGCTGCGACTGTTCTCCGCCGCCGCCCAGCTCGTCACCACCGGCCGCCGCCGGCACCGACGGCCCGTCACTGGCCTTGGACCGACGTGATCACAGGCGCAATCCAGCGACTCGACGCACTCCCAAGCCCCGGCTGAACAGCAGCAACAGCCCATCCCGACGAACTCGAACCGCCCACCGGGACCGTGGACCCCGGCGCCACCCGACGCGACAGCCGGGCCCTCAGCCTGCCCATCACCGACCCGACAAGCCGAAACGGACCGCCGAAGAATCCGACGGCCCGTCACGAAAGATCGAGGCTAGAAATGATTTCCGTTTCTGTTCTATCGGCAGAGTATTTCCCTGCGAAATCCGGAAAGCCGATCAATTCGCCGGTCATGGGAATCGTTGTCGTTTTCTTCTGGGTTAGTAGCTCGTTTGCGGGTGTGTGTCGGAGGGGGCATTCTTTCTCGCGGGAGTAGAAATGCCGAAGAACCATCGCCGCTCCGCCTGCGGAGGGGCCCGAATCTGTGGAGATGGGTAGCGTGGCAACATCCCTTGAGCACCGGCCTCACCCCGGACATGAGCACGTGCACGGCGAAGGCTGCGGGCACGTGGCAGTCCCCCACGACGATCACGTCGACTACGTGCACGACGGTCATTTGCACCGTGGGCACGAAGGGCACGCGGACGAATGCGACAGCGGAAACCACCACGAGCACGCCGGCCACAGCCATGCGCACGGCGAGGGCTGCGGTCATGTCGCGGTGCCCCATGGCGACCATGTCGACTACGTGCACGACGGCCACCGGCACGCGGAACACGACGGCCACTGGGACGACCACTGAGAGCCCCCGTATCCATCGGAAATGCACCCCCGGTTTTCGGAGGTGCATTTCCGTGTTCGCGTCCGAGGCTTGGGACGCGGCCGGTCAGGGCAGGCGGAGGAGGCTGAGTCGGTAGCCTTCGGCCTGGGGGAGCCTCTGCTCGGCGAGGGCGGACACCGACTGCTGGTAGGCAGTGGGCAGTTCGGCGCGCGAGCCGTCGTGGTCGCGGCTTCCCTTCATGTCCGGGAGGCGAGTCGCCCGTGGTGCAGCGGCATCTGTCGGGGGAGGACTCACGCGCTTCCCTGGGGTCCGGTCGTGGATCTCGCCCCGGCTGCGGAAGCCCCGCTGATCCCGCAGCCCTACGGCCTCGGCGTGTTCGCGGACGGGAGCTGACCGGGCGGATGGTCCGCGCGGACGAAGTACGCCGGGAAACTCCGCAGGGCCGCCCCTTCCGGGGCC
>NZ_JBHXJG010000208.1:0-13114 GCF_042723425.1 Streptomyces sp. NPDC058375
GCCGCGTAGTACGCGGCCATCTCCGGGGTGGCCCGGCCGTCCTCGGTCGCGGAGACCCGGGTCATGGGGGCGAGGGCGAACCTGTTGCGCAGGTCGAGCCCTGCGAACTGGCAGGCGCTGAGGGCGGGGCGAGCGGGACGGGCGGGGTGGACGCGGTGGGCGGAGTGCGCGCCGGCCACGTCAGCACTTCCCGTCGATACCGCAGGACGCGCCGTAGACCACCGCGTCCCCCTCCTGCCGCGCCCGGGCGTCGAGGATCGCCTTGCGCAACTGGGCGGGACGCGGAACGCCTTCGATCCGGATGTCCCCGACGAGCAGGGTGGGGACCGACTGCACCTGGTGCGCCGCCGCCTCCCGCAGGGCCTCCTCGTGCCGGGCGCGGTACCGGCCGTCCTCCAGCGCGGCCCGGAACCCGGCCTCGTCGAGACCGACCTCGACGGCCACGGCGGCGAGGACGTCGGCCTGCCCCAGATCCCGGCTCTCCTGGAAGAAGGCCCGGAACAGCCGCTGGTTGTACGCCGTCCCCAGGCCCTGATCGGCCGCGTACTGATACCCGACGAAGGCGAGGGCCGTGTACGGCTGGGGAGAGACGCCGGGCAGCGTGATGTCGACGCCCAGCCTGCGCGCCATGGGGTAGACGGCCCGTTCCCAGATGGCGGGCAGGTACTCGTCCTCCGGCCGCAGCGTGGGCTGGGGGTGGGGACGCAGCTCGAACGGCATCCACTCCACCTCCACCTCCGCGCCGACATCCTTGATCGCCTCTTCCAGGGGGCCTTCGGCCAGCATGCAGAACGGGCAGACGTAGTCGGACCAGATCTTGATCTTCACGGGATCAGCCATGCGCAGACCTCCAGGTCATTGATCGCGCAAGCAACAACATCCCCCGACAGGGCGGCAGGAGTTGACGGACGAGCAGAAGGTTGCACGATCATGCACTTTAGTGTCAAGTCCGCCGCGCCCGTGGGGCGGCAGCCGGGAAAGGCCTTGCGGGAGCGCTCCCGCACCGCGAGGATCCCCCGCATGACTCCTCCGCCGCCCGTGCTGCGCCCGTACCGCTCCGAGGACCGCGAGGCCCTCTTCGACATCTGCGTACGCACCGGGCACGAGGGCGGGGACGCCCGCCACCTCTACCCGGACCCCACCCTGCTGCCGAACATCTTCGCCGCGCCCTACGCCGTCCTGGAGCCGGAGCTGGCCTTCGTGGTCGAGGACGGCGGCCGCGCGGTCGGCTACATCCTCGGTACGGCGGACACCGCGTCGTTCGTCGACCGCTACCGCGCCGAATGGCTCCCCGGCCTCGCCGACCGCTACCCTGCCCCCGTACGCGAACCGGCCACCCCCGCCGAGACGATGACCGCCCTGATGCACGACCCGGAGCGCATGATCCTGCCGGAGCTGGCCGACTACCCGGCCCACCTGCACATCGACCTGCTCCCGACCCACCAGCGGTCCGGTCACGGTCGACGGCTCATGGACACCTTCCTGGCCGCCCTCCACGCGCAGGGCGTCAAGGCGGTCCACCTGGGCGTGCTCACCGCCAACACCCGGGCCCGCGCCTTCTACGACCGTGTCGGCTTCCACGAGATCGCGGTCCCGGACGCCGGGCCGGTGACGTACCTCGGTCGCTCAACTCAGTAACGCATAGGCCGCGTTGAATAGGATCAACGTGTGCACGAACCGCCCCGCACGCGTGGGCGGGTACCGCCACATCAGCGGCCAGGTGTCACCCCCGAGCGCCGGTACGGGTACGTAACTGATCCGGCCGGTCGCCGAGTTGAACGTCGTCACCTCACGCGGCCACGGCCGCCCGGCCGTCGACCCGGGCGGCACGAGGAAGTACACCCCGCGCCGGCCGTTGGACTCGGTGACGACGGGCCCGGGTTCGCCTCCCACCAACTCCGCCATCAGATCGGCCAGCCGCCGCCCGGCGTCGCCGTCCACGCGGATCGCGTCGAATTGCACGCCCGCCTTGCGGAGATGGAATCCGGAGTCCGGAATCCAGTCCGCCGTCACACCACCGTTAATTGCGTTCACGGGACGATTGTGACCCCGATCACCTAGCGTTATCCATGCCTGCCGAGGCGCGTCGCAAAGCCGTTGACCTGCGCGAACTTCGCTGGAGCGGGGTCGAGTTCAGCAGCATCGAGTAGTGACCGGTTGAGTTCGGTTGAGTCGAAAAGAGATCGCGTAATGGCGAGTGCTGAGAACAAGGAAACGGCGAGCCCGATGGCCCGGATGGTGGCCGAGATGGCCCGGACGCTCCGTATCCAGCGCGGGTGGACCCAGGAGCAGCAAGGCAAGGAGATCGGCTACTCGGCGGCGGCGATCAGTGCGATGGAGACGTGTGCCCAGCCCGCCAGCGACGCGATGCTCGTCGAGCTGCAACGGGTGCACGGCAACGGCACGCCTGTCTTCGAGACGGCACGGAAGTACATGCGGATGGAGCGGCTGCCCGAGCAGTTCCAGGACTACGCGCTGCTGGAGGAGGCCGCGCTCAGCCTCCAGTTGTTCGCCACGAACGTCGTCCACGGGCTGTTCCAGACGGAGAAGTACGCGCGGGCGCTCATCGGTGGCGGATACCCGCCGCTCTCCGATGAGCGCGTGGAGGAACTGGTCCAGCTCCGGATGGCGCGGAAGGCCCTCTTCGACCGCGACCCGCTGCCGATGATCGAGGTCATCATCGACGAGGCCGTCCTGCGCCGGGTCATCGGCAGCGAGGAGATCATGCGCGAGCAGTTGCTCCATCTCGTGGAGTGCGCCCGGCGGCGTAATGTCACGCTGCTGGTGCTTCCTCTGGACGCCGGGAAGTATGGGGAGTACGCAGCAGGTCATGGCGGGATGACCCTGGCGGAGACCCCGGCCCATGAGCACCTCGTCTACCTGGAAGCCCAGGAGGAGAGCCTCCTCATCAGCGACCCAGCAAAGGTGAGCACGTACGCCCAGCGCTATGCGAAGATCCGGTCACAGACCCTGGGTCCTCGTGAATCGCTGGACCTCATCAAGCGGTTGGCAGGAGTGAAGGAATGAGCAGCACCCTCCGGTGGTTCAAGTCGAGCTACAGCAACGCCAGCGGCGGCGAGTGCATCGAGGTCGCCTTCGACTGGCGTACGTCCTCCTACAGCAGCGGCAGCGGCGGCGAGTGCGTCGAGGTGTCCGCCGCCTGGCACAAGTCCTCCCACAGCAACCCCAGCGGCGGCGACTGCGTCGAGGTCGCCGCCTGCCCCCACTCCGTCCACGTCCGTGACTCCAAGGTCTCCGACGGGCCCGTCTTCGCCGTCGCGCCCGACGCCTGGTCGGCGTTCGTCACCTGGGCGGAGTGAGCCGGGCACTCACCAAACCAGCTGCCGTATCCGCTGGTGGCGGCCGTGTTAGCGTCGGAATCATGGCAGTACAGCGTGTTGGTGGCACCGAACCGGAACCTGACCCGGCGCACCCGACGCCGCCCGAGGGGCTCAAGAGCCGGGACCGGATTCTGTGGGCCGCCTCGACGATGCTCGGCGAGGGCGCGGGGGCGGCGCTGAGCGTGCGCGCCGTGGCCGAGCGGGCGCGGGTGAGCACGGGATCGCTGCGGCACCATTTCCCCACGCAACGGGCGCTCATGGATGCCATGTTGAAGGTCGTCTTCGACCTGGTCCTGCCGGAGGGCAGCTTCCGCGACACGTCCATTTCTCCGCGTGACCGCCTGCTCGGCTGCGTACAGGGCCTCCTCGTACCGCCGGACAGTGCCCGGAACGCGCGTGAGGCCTGGCTGACGGTCCACGAGCGGTACATCGCCCATGAGCCCACCCAGGCGATGCGGGCGGAGTACCAGGCGATGCAGCGCGAGGTGACCCGCCGGGTCGAGGGGTGCCTGAACGTGCTGGTCGAGGAGGGGGCGCTGGCCCCCGGGGACACGCCACGTCGCGCGCGGTTCCTGTTGACGCTGGCGAACGGCGTCTCGATCGAGCAGGTGCTGCCGAGCGAGGACGCGCTCATCGCCACCGAGCTGGACATGCTGCGCACGGGCGTCGACCTCGTGCTGGACGACCGGGTCTGAGCCGGCTCTCCCGCGTGCGTCAGGTACCGGCTCCGCCGTCCAGGAGCCAGTGGTAGCGCATCCGCATCGCACGCTCGGTCGCGCCGAACGCCGCGCCGAGGCCCAGCGTGACGTTCAGCCACACCGGCAGCCGCAACGGTGACTCGAAAGTGCCCAACGTCTCGGCGATAGCCGGGATTTCGGAGATCGGCTGCGCGGCCTGAAGCAGGTTGAGGCCGACCCCGATGAGCAGGAGCACCACCGATACGGTCCCGATGAGACCGCTGGCGGCCGGGTGCTCGCGCGCGAACCTCATACGTCGGCCCTCCGCCGACCGGGGGTCGGGCACGAGCCGCGCCTCCGAGCCGTCGTCCGCGACGAAGTGGCAGCGGCGCATGCCCACTTCGCTCCTGCGGACCTCGATGTTGCCGCCGGGGACGGGGAAGCGCGCCGGGAGCTTCGACTCGGCCTCGCAGAGCCCGTCGCGGTACAGCCGCGCCCGGACCACACCCGACTCGGGGTCGCCGCCGTGCTTGACCTCCACCGTGTACGCCGCGGAGAGGCCGCCGCCCACCGGCAGCGCGATGGAGAGGAGCGAGCGCCGGGTCAGCTGCCACCAGCGGAAGGGCTTCAGCGGCTTCCCGTCGCCCGGCTTCACCCGGCGCTCAAGTCGTCGGTCGTTCCAGCTCAGCCCCATGGTGACGCCCTCCCTGATCGCGACCAATACGGTGTGCTACTTCACCCTCCCGACCCAAACTAACACACCGTACTAGTAACGCACGGTGACTGAAGGGCCCCGCGTGACGGGCGTGCGAGGGCTCATGGCTGAATACCCCCACACACAAGCAACCAGGGGTGGGGGCACCAGAGATGACCGGACACACCGCTCGGACCAGACGTTTCGCCGTACTGGCCGCGACCGCCGCGATGACCGTCGCTGCGACCACGCTGTCCGGGGGGACGGCGGGGGCGGCTCCCCTGCCGGTGCCGCAGGACATCAACGGGGACGGGTACGGGGACGCCGTGCTCCCCGCCCCGCGCGCCACCGTCAACGGGCGGGAGTCGGCAGGGGCCGTCGTCGTGCTCTGGGGGTCCGCCAAGGGCGTCTCAGCCGCCAAGCGGGCCGTGATCACGCAGGCCTCGCCCGGCGTGCCGGGGACGGCGGAGGCCGGGGACGCCTTCGGGGCGTCGAGCGCCATCGCGGATCTGGACAAGGACGGCTACGCGGACGTCGTCGTCGGATCGCCGTACGAGACGGTCGGCTCCGCGAAGGCGACCGGCGCGGTGACCGTCCTCTGGGGCAGCGAGCAGGGGCTGGTGTCCGGAGCCGCGCTGCCCACCGCCGCCGAGAAGAACGGACAGGCGGGCCGGGACGTGGCCGCCTGGTCCGGCCCCGGCAACGCCCAAGCCCTCATCGTGAACAACAACACCACCACCCGTCTGACCGGTCCGTTCACGCGGACGGGCGGCGTCCCGTCGTCCTACCTGCACGAGGAGACGGGGTGGATGCGCTCCGCCGCGTACGGCGACCTGAACGGGGACAAGGCCGCCGACCGGGTGCTGGTCACCGGCCGCATGGGAGGGCTCAGCGGCGGCTACGCGTTCGTCAACTCCTCGATGGAGGACACCTCGTTCCGCCGGATGACCGGCGGCGACGGGCTCACCTCGGCCGTCGGGGACGTCAACGGGGACGGTTACGGCGATCTCGTGCTCGGCGACCCCGACGAGCCCGACGGGGACGGACCGTGGGGCCACACCGGCGGGGCGGTGCACGTGTGGTTCGGGTCGGCGAGGGGCGTGGCGTACGACGAGGCGCCGATGACCGTCCACCAGGACACGGCGGGGGTGCCCGGCGGTGGGGAGCGGTACGACGCGTTCGGGGCGTCGGTCGCGGTCGCCGACCTGAACGAGGACGGGGCTGCCGAGATCATCGTCGGCACGCCCGGCGAGGCGCTCGGCAGCACGGGACACGCCGGGGGCGTCGTGGTCGTTCCCGGGCGGCGCACGGGTGAACTCGGCTCGGGATCGTACGCGTTCACGCAGAACACCGCAGGCGTGCCGGGCGGGGCGGAGCCCGATGACCAGTTCGGCGCGACGGTGAGCGCCGGGGACCTGAACCGGGACAGGCGGCCGGAGCTGGTGGTGGGCGCGGCGTGGGAGAACGACCGGGGCGCGGTGTGGGTTCTGCCCGGCGGCGCGTCCGGGCCCCTCTACACGTCGTCCGTCTCCTTCGGACCCGCCGGTCTCGGGCTGCCGGCGGACATCGGGCTGCTGCTGGGCGGCGACCTCCAGCAGTAGCCCGTACCGCCCGTAAGGCACGGCAAAGGCGGCGCTCCTGCTGGCGCACGGCGCCTTCAGGCCGCCGCCAGGTCCTGGGACCTCAGCGCCAGCCACAGGTCGTAGCGGGCGCTCGGGGGCCGCAGCAGCGAGCGCTGGAGCACCGTTTCGAGGCGGGTGAGGCGCTTGCGGGCGCCGGGGACGGAGATGCCCAGCTCGGCGGCGGCCGGTCCGAGGCGGCCCTCGCACCGGAGCCAGGTGCGCAGGGTTTCCTCGGCGCCCTGGACGGGGGCCAGTTGCTGGTCGGCCCAGTCGCGTACGGCGGGGCGGCGCAGGATGTCGTCGAGGGCCCGCGCCGCCTCCGACGTACCGGGTCCGGGTCCGGGTCCGTGCGGGGCGGGCGGCGTGGGCGGCGCGGGCTCCGGGGTGCACGCCGGGGCGGGGGTGGCGCGGACGCGCAGCGCCAGGTCGAGGGCCGCCTGGTCGGCCAGCCGGTGCAGATCGAGGCCGAGCAGCTCGCCGATGAACCGCAGCCGGGCGGCGAGGGTGTTGCGGTGGACCTTGAGGTGGTGGGTCGCGTGCGACGAGAACGCCAGCCAGGAGGCGGCCGTGGCCAGCAGCTCCTGGCTCCCGGGGTCCTGGGCGCGGCGCGGCACATGGGTCACGAGCGGGGTCAGCAGCGCGTTCGCCCACCGGCGGCCGTCCGGTCCGATGACGAGCGCGGGGTCCGGGGACACCCCGAACCGGGCGTGTCTGTTGGGCAGTTCGCGGGCGACGGCCAGGGCGTGGAAGGCCTGGCGGTAGCCGGTGGCGGTGTCGGCGAGCGGGACCGGTTCACTGACGCCGACCACGCAGTCGCCCACCCGGGCGGCGACGGTCTCGTCGGTCGCGGCGGCATCCGGCTCCGCCGACGCCTCCTCGGCGGGCATCACCAGGATGAGGTGGCGGGCGTAGACGGGACACCGCACGATCCAGGAGCGGCCGCCGTCCGCGTCCACGCAGACCCGCACCACCGCGTCGCGCCCGTCGCCGGAGCACTCCACGACGCACACCCGTACCGGATCGGGGAGCCGGGGCCGCAGCGCACCGGCGACCTGCTGGGCGACGGAGAGCTGGCCCGTCATCAGCAGATGCAGCACCGCCTCGCGGCCCCGGGACTCGGCGAGGTCCACCCGGCGGCGCTTGCGCTCCAGCGTCTCGGCCTGCCGGCACAGGGACAGCGGCAGGACCACGTCGGCCAGCAGCGTGGCGAACCCGGCGGCCACCGGCCGGGGCGTGACGACGGCGAGCACGGGAGCGGTGGGATCGCCGATGCGCAAGGGGAAGAGGAGGGCGGTGTGCGCGCCGGTGTCCAGGGAGTACGCCTGAGCTCCCCGCTCGGTGAGGGCGCTCACACCCTCGGCGACCAGCCCGGCGACGTCGGGGACCAACGCCCCCGCCGTCCGGGCGGCGGCGTGCAGCACCGTCCCGTCCGGCCCGACGAGCCCGGCCCACCCCTCGGCCCGCCCGGCGAGCCAGCGCAGCAGCTCGGCCGTGCCGCCGGTGCGGGCCAGCCGATGCATCCGCAGAAGATCGTCCGCGCGCTCCCGTACTCGCACCTGTCCCCCGTTCCCGCCCAGAACACAGCCGCGTCGCCGGTGGACCGACCCCCCTGACTGTGCGGACCGATACCCCCGCCGGCACCCCACTGGGCGTACTGAATCTCCCGGTCTCCCTACCCTCCGATCTATTGTCCGAACGTGTTCCGGCACGTCGGGGGAGACGCGGGGGAGACGGGGGAGGCCGGAACACAGGAGCGCGGGAACGCGGTGGCAGCGGCTCACGGGGGTGGTCGCTGTCGCCGGTTGCCGCGTTCCGGACCCTGGCTGCGCTGGTCGCGCCTTGGCCGCGCCCGATTGTCAGTGGTGCCTCTTAACGTCGTACGCAGGAGTCGGCTGACGGCTACGACGTCCGAGGAGAGGCGCCCATGGAGTTCCGTATCGAACGCAGTGCCCTGACCGAGGCCGTGTCCTGGGCGGCCCGCGTCCTGCCCGTGCGCTCGCCCGTCCCGGTGCTGGGCGGCCTGCTGCTGGACACGGAGGGCGGGGGAACGGACGAGGGCGGGGGCGGGACCGGGGACGGGCGGCTGCGGATCTCCGGGCTCGACTACGAGGCGTCCGCGCGCATCGACGTGGAGGCCGAGGTCCTGCGGCCCGGCAAGGTGCTCGTCATGGGGCGGCGGCTGCTGGACATCTGCAAGGTGCTGCCCGACGGCCCCATGGAGTGCGCGGGCGAGGGCTCGCGGTTCACGGTGTCGGGCGACGGGGCCCGATTCGGCCTCTCCGTGCTGCCGTTGGACGACTACCCGGCGCTGCCGGCGCTGCCGCAGGTGCGGGGTGCGGTGGAAGCGGAGCTGTTCGCGGCGGCCGTGGCCGATGTGGCGGTGGCGGCGGGGCGCGACGACACGCTGCCCGCGCTCACCGGGATCCGGCTGGGGCTCGACGGCGACACGATGACGCTCGCCGCGACCGACCGCTACCGCTACGCCGTCCGGACCCTCCCGTGGAAGGCGACCGCCCCCGGCGAGAGCGCCGACGTCATCGTCTCCGCCCGCCGGCTCACCGAGATCGCCCGCTCGCTGGGCCGCTCCGGGCTGGTGAGCGTCGCCCTGGACGCCGGTTCTGCGGGCTTCGAGCACGCGGGGATGCGGACCACCGTACGGCTCCTGGAGGGCCGACTGCCGCGCCACGAGAAGCTGTTCACGATGGAGGGCCCGTCCGTCGCGGTGGTGGACCGGGCCCGGCTGACGGAGGCGGTCAAGCGGGTCTCCGTCGTCGCCGACGGGGACAGCCCGGTCCAGATGACGTTCTCCCGCGCCGACGCCTCCGTGACGCTCCGGGCGGGTTACGAGGACGACGTGGCGTCCCAGCGGCTGCCGGCAGCCCTGGAGGGGTCCGAGGAGCTGACGGTGGCCTTCAACCCCGGGTACCTCGCGGACGCCCTGGCCTCCTTCGCGGGCCCGTCCCTGCGGCTCCTGCTGCTGGGGGCCGGGCAGCGCGCGATGATCACGGACGAGTCGGGCACGGGCGCCCACCGGCACCTGCTGATGTCGGTGAAGCCACAGTTGGCGTGATGCCCCCGGCCCGCCCTCGGCGCGGACCTGTTCGCGGGTGCGCCAGGCGGCGAGGCAGGTCTCCGACATCACGTCCTCGGCGGCCGAGAGGTCCCCGGTGAGACGGGCGGCGTGCAGGTGGACGGTGCGGGCGTACCGGTCGTAGAGGTCCGCGAATGCCTGCCCGCGTCACCCCCGGGGGCGGCGTCTCACGACGATCGTGCCAACCGGACCCCGGACGCCGAAACGGGGGGTGCGCTCCGGCTCGCGCCGGACGCACCCCCCGTTCGGGTGGGGTTCTCAGGTCCCCGTCGGGACCTTGGCCTCAGCAGCTCAGGTTCGAGCCGGTGGTGGTGCCGAGAACCTGGGTGAACTGCGTGAACTTGTCGATCCGGCTCTGGACCTGGGCCGGGTTGCCGCCGTTGCACTCGATCGCACCGTTGATGGAGCGGATGGTCTCGCCGAAGCCGGCGCCGTTGACGATGGCGTTGTGGCCGGTCATGGTGCCGGGACCGGACTGGGTGTTCCAGTACCAGAGGCCGGTCTTCCAGGCGATGGCGGCGTTCTGCTCGACCAGGTAGGGGTTGTTCAGCAGGTCGATGCCGAGCGCGTCACCGGCGGCCTTGTAGTTGAAGTTCCAGCTCAGCTGGATGGGGCCCTTGCCGTAGTACGCGGACTGCCCGGCCGGGCAGCCGTAGGGCTGGCTCGCGTCGCAGTAGTGCGGGTAGTTCGCCTCGTTGACTTCCTTGATGTACACCAGCCCGCCGGTCTCGTGGCTGACGTTGGCGAGGAAGGCGGCGGCCTCGCGCTTCTTGATCTCGTCGCTGCCGGTGTTGGCGAAGGCCGGGTAGGCGGACAGGGCGTCGGTCAGGCCCTGGTAGGTGTAGAAGGCGTTCCGGTTCGGGAACATCTGGTTGAACTGGGCCTCGCTGACGACGAATCCGTTGCTCTGGCCCGGGTCCTCACCGCCCCCGCCGGTACCGCAGGCCCCCTTGTCGGCCCACACGTCCGACGAACCCGGACGCTCGTTCTGGGTCCACCACTTGGCGGTGTAGTTGCGGCCGTTGTACGAAACCGCGCCGCCGTTCGTGTAGACGGCGGAGGAGCTCCAGGCCGTGGCGCAGGTGGCGGCCTGCGCGGTGGCGGCGGGAAGAACGACGAGAGCCGCGACGATCGCGCCGAGCGCGACCAGCAGGCTCATGACACGTCGGATCACGTGATCACACTCCTTGGACGCGGCGCGCCGTCCGGCCGTGCGCCGCTGTGGGGGTGCCCGACACTCAAGCGAGGATGGTCTGGACCTGTCAAGGTCTAGACCATCCTCGAAAAGGGCGCAGGTTCCACCGGTCCCGGCTGCGGCGGCCCGGGACGATCACGTCAAGAGTGCTCTCAACAGCCGCTATTGCGGAGGGAGTCCATCCGGATCGCCCGCGAGCGAGGGGGGAAGCGAAGGTAAAATCTTCCGGCCCGCCCAGCATGCGGACGGCCAGGCCCCCCTGTGGACAACCCCCGGGACGCGGGATCGGCGGGGCCGGCGGGCTCAGCAGGTGAGCCCGGACCCCGGAGCCACCCCGACGATGCCGGTGATGCGCTCGTACCGCTCCACCCGCGCCGCCACCGACTCCGGGTTGCCGCCGTCGCACTCCAGGGCTCCGTTGAACGAACGGATCGTCTCGCCGAAGCCCGCGCCGCCGACCATCGCGTCGTGCGAGGTCATGGTGCCGGGGCCGTTCTGGGTGTTCCAGTACCAGAGGGCGGTGGCCCAGGCGACGGACGGATCCCGCTCGACCAGCCAGGGGTCGTTCAGCAGATCGAGCCCGAGGGCGTCCCCGGCGGCCTTGTAATTGAAGTTCCAACTGAACATGATCGGCCCGCGCCCGTAGTACGCCTCGCGCCCCGCCGGGCAGCCGAAGGGCTGGGTATCGTCGCATTTGCGCCAGTAGTTGGCCTCGTTGATCTCCTTGACGTACTTCAGCCCCACCGACTCGAAGTCCGCGTGCGTCAGGAACGCCGCCGCCTCCCGGGCCCGCGTCTGCGGAGTACCGACGTTGGCGAAGCGCGGGTAGGCGTGCAGCGCGTCGATCAGGCCCTGGTACGTGTAGAAGGGGTCGCGGTCCGGGAAGATCGCGTCGAACTCCTCCTCACCGATGACGAAGTCGGACACTCCTCCCGCACAGGCACCCCGGTCCGCCCAGGCGGAACCCGCACCCGGATTCTCACCGTGCGTCCACCACTTGGCGCTCCAGTTGCGCCCGTGGTGGGAGACGGTGTCGCCGGCACGGTAGTCGGCGGTGGCGCTGTGGAGCGGCGCGCAGGGCTCGACGGCGGGAGTGGCAGCCGAGGCGGTGGGGGCCGCCGTGACGAGGGCGGCGGCGAGGGCGGCGAGCGTCGCGGGCCCGGTCAGGAATCGCTTGAGGCGATCGGCGCGGTCGATGCGAGACAGGGCTGCTCACTCCTTCGACGCGGCCCACCGGGCGCGCCCGAGCGCCCCGGCGGGCCGACATGGGTGGGACCACCACCCAAACGGCATTGGTCTGGACCTGTCAAGGTCTGGGCCGGCAAACGCGTCGCGCCCGCCGCCGGGACGCCCCTAGGGTGACGAACTGTGAACGACTCCGATGACGACACCACCCGCTTCGCCTGGCACACGGCCGAGCAGCGCGCCGCGCAGGGTGGCTCCCGCCAGGTGGCCGACCTGGCGGTGGAGCTGACGGACCGGATCGAAGCTGCGGCCGAGCAGACGCGTGTCCACGAGCACCAACTCGCCCACCTCGTCAGGGTCCTCGCCATCACCCCCGGCCACGACAGCCTGACTCAGCTGCTCCGGCTGTTCACCCGGAGACAAGGCCCGGGGGTCGACCTCGCGCCCCGCTTCGTGGCCTCGCTCCTGGCGGAACACCGGGAGGCGCCCGACCTGGTGGGGCCGCTCTCCGAGCGCGACCCGAAGGGCCGGTTGGACGAGCTGCGCATCTGCCTCTTCCACGAACTGATCCTGCGGGGCGTGGACGTGGACGCGCTCTTGAAGACGCGGAAGTGGACGCGCGTGCTGTACGGCCACCCACTGGCCTGGCTGCCAAGGCACCGCAGCACGCTGGAGACCCGGGTCGGCTTCCCCAGCCGCTCGGTCAACAGCAGCGCACGCTCCGCCGGCGTCACCCTGCCGACCGAGGGTCGGGTCGACCCGCCGACGCCTCGTGCGGAGGAGCGCTCGGCCCTGGTGGACTCGGCGACCCTCTACCTGCATCAGATGATCATCGCCGCGCCGAAGGCCGACGGCTGGGGGGACTCCGAGGCCTGGGTCTTCCTGACGGACGAGGAAGTGGAGCCGGACGGGGTGCCCGCACTGCTGCCCACCCTGCCGATGGAGTGCGTCGAGGGACTCGGCGCCACGGGCCGCTTCGAGATCGCCCGTCGCCCCGCCGACGAGATCTGGAGCATTGTCTACGCCACCGCGTCGATGGGCGGCATGTACCACCACGGTGTGCACGGCGCGTACGGCCGGCTCCGGGCCTGGAAGTCCATGGCGGCCCTCAGCGACGCACCGGCGGGCGCGAGCGCGGAGGAGGTGGAGCAGCACGTCCGACAGACGACGTGGTTCCACTTCGAGTCGGACGCGGAGTGGTTCCACAACGAGGCCTGTACCGACTACGGCATCGCCGCCCTCTCCCCCGACCGCCGCCGGATCGCCGTGCTCGCGGCGACGGACACCGACTGAGGCGGGTACGCCACGG